>JBKEDN010000049.1:0-65073 GCA_047975435.1 Draconibacterium sp.
TGAATTTACAGATCCAACGAATGGCAACACTTACAAAGAAACTTTATTGCTAAGTGAGGAACAAAATCAACTCGCTGAATTATTTGAATTCTAATTTGGGTGTCCCAGCGCGGAACTCAGGGGAGCCTTTAACCCGGCGAGCCGTCCTGTAAGGTTTTTTTGATTCCCTGTACCATTTTTGGCCGTCCTGTAAGGGTTTTCATCCAGATAAACCTGCGCCCGGAAAACGATGCGCCAAACGGTTCGAAACTGCTAAGCGCGTAAAAGGGGTCAATACTTCTTCAAAAAAATCAAAGCGGGAGTTTTTAAAGGAGCTACAGAATGCTGTTCCGCCACTTCGGTAAGTTTTCCTTCCATAATTGCTGAACCGGGCAAGCCGGTGCGGGAAACAATGGTGGCTGAGATCTGTCCGCGCGCAGCGGGATCAAAAGCCTCCACAATCTGGCCTAACACTTTTGTGCCCATGTAAAGTACTGCCGTTCCGCGCTTTTCCAGAATATCGGCCAGGTGTTGCGCATTTACCGGCTTACCGGATACGTCGGTACCCGAAAGCAGGTGGAGCGAGTTACTTCCGCGGCGGTCAGTGAGCGCCACGCCAAACTCGGCCGCCGCCGCATTAAACGCCGAAATTCCGGGAATTACTTCATACGGAATTTCATTTTCCTTTAAAAAAGAAGTCTCTTCGGCGCCGCGGCTAAACACCATCGGGTCGCCCGATTTTACGCGCACCACGGTTTTTCCTTCCAGCGAGTGCCGGAGCATTCTGGCATGAATGGCATTCTGGCGCACCGTTACATCGCGGCCGTCCCCGGCCCTTTTCCCCACAAACACCAGTTCGGCTTTTTCGGGGAAAAGCTGGCGCACTTCGCGCGATACCAGCGCATCGTACAACACCACACCGGCCTCACCAATCGCACGGTGCGCACGAATGGTCAACAGGTCGGCAGGCCCCGGACCGGCACCTACAATATATACTTTTCCTTTCTGCATGATTTCCTACTGTTTTCCTTCTGATCAGATACGATACGTCCACTCTTCCACTTCACGCAGATAGTCCATCGGGCTTTTGTAAACAAACTGATAGCCGAGTTTTTCCTGTAATTTATCGCTGTTTACAATTTTAAACGGTTCCAATGCACCGGTAAACGCAGGAGCCGGCAACTCACTTATTTTAGCGGCTTTGGCGTAAAATTCGGCTTTGGTCGGATGATCCGGCGAAGCGGCGTTAAACACTTCTCCCCAAATCTCTTTTTCCAGTATTTCGGTGATGATGTTGACACAATCGTCACGATGGATCAGGTTCACCGGCACAGCGCCTGCCACCTCGGTACGGTTCTGTACAAAACGAGCCGGATTGCGGTCGTAACCAATCAAACCGCCAAAACGCAGCACTGTAGTTTGAAAAGCCTCTTCCTGCAAAAAAAGTTTTTCGGCCGAAAGCAAAGCCCGACCACTGGCTTTTTCAGGCGTTCCTTCGTCTCCTTCCCTCACCACCCCGTTTCGGGATTCATAAACAGAAGTAGAAGAAATAAACAGCACCTTTTTAATGCCGATCTCTTTGATCTTCTTCACCACCTGCCCCATCTTCTGCGGAAACGATTCTTCGACGCAGGAAGTACGCGTAGGCGGAAAACCCACCAGCAAAACATCGGTGTTAAAGAAACTGTTGTAGTCGATTTCGATACCATCTTCCTGCACCTTAACATAAAAGGTACTGATACCGGTCATCTCCAGGTCGTTGTAGGTTTGTGTGGTTGTGGTGGAACCTTTCACATCCCAGCCTTTGCGCAAAAGCGATTTCCCAAGCGCTGTTCCTAGCCAGCCGCTGCCTAATATTGATATTGTTTTGTTCATAACTCGTCTCCTTTTTATTTATTGACCTTTAAAATGGTTGAGATTCCTCTCCCGAATGCTCGGGATCGGAATGACAGGATCAATGCCTGAAATCTTTTCCCTGACGGATTTCCTGAACGTATCCTCTGCGAATCACAAAATCGCCGAAACGCTCTTTCGCTGTGCGGTTCTCTGCAAAATCGGCAATAATGGCCCTCAGTTCCTGTAAAATTTCTTCTTCGTTAATCGTTTCCCTGTACAGGGCATTCAGCCGGTCGCCGTTAAAACTGCCACCCAGGTAAAGGTTGTAGTAACCCGGCGATTTTCCAATCAGCCCGATTTCGGCCAGGTAAGGCCTTCCGCAACCGTTGGGGCAGCCCGTCATCCGGATCACAATTTCTTCCTCTCTTAATTTGAATTCACCAAGAATGGATTCAATCTTTGAGATAAGCGTTGGCAAATACCGTTCGGCTTCGGCAAAGGCCAGCGGACAGGTGGGCAGGGCCACACAGGCAATCGAGTTTTTACGCAATCCTGAAAGTTCGGTCGGCGACACTCCGTATTTTTTTAGCAGGGTATCTACCTTTTTCTTTACGGAAGCAGAAACACCCGAAACAATCAGGTTTTGGTTACCGGTAAGAATGATATCGCCGTCGATGGTTTTGGCAATTTCCCTCAAAGCGGTTTTTAGCTGAAAGCTTTCATTGTCGCGCACACGGCCGCCTTCCACAAAATACGTAAGGTGCCACTTGTCGTCGGTCCCTTTTTTCCAGCCGAAATCATCGCCGTTATGTGTTAATTCAAAAGGCTTTTCTTTTTCCAAAGCGTACCCCAGTCGATTTTCCACTTCGCTTTTAAAAGCCTCCTCTCCCATCCTATCGAGGGTATATTTCAGACGGGCCTGTTTGCGGTTTTTACGGTCGCCGTTGTCGCGTTGAACCAGCAAAACTTTCTCGGCCACATCAATCACTTTGTCAGCCAAACAATAGCCGATAACCGTTCCGGCACGCGGATAAGTCTCGGGCATTCCGAAGGTAGATCCCAAACCGCCGCCCACGACTACGTTATAGCCCACAATTTTGTCGTTTTCAATAATGGCAATAAAACCCAGGTCCTGCGAAAAAACATCGCAATCGTTATACGGAGGAATCACAATGCCTATTTTGAATTTACGCGGCAGGTAACGTTCTCCGTAGATCGGTTCCTGCTCCTTCACCCCACCGGCCACCAGTTTTTTGTCTAACCATATTTCGTGGTAAGCGCCGGTTTGCGGCAGCAGGTGCTGACTAACTTTCCGCGCCAGGTCAATTACTTCAGCATGAAAAGGCGATTCAGCCGGATTGGCATGGCTCATCACGTTTCGGTTAACATCGCCACAAGCCGAGATCGTATCGAGCAGACTCTGGTTCATTTCGCTGATGGTGTTTTTCAGATTTTTCTTTAAAACGCCGTGCAATTGAAAGGTTTGCCGCGTGGTAAGTTTTAATGTGCCGTTGGCATACTTTTCCGAAAGTTCATCCATGCGCAGCCACTGGTCCGGGGTAAACCGCCCTCCCGGCATTCTTATCCGAAGCAGGAAGGAATACAGCGGCTCCAGCTTTTGGTGTTTTCTTTCTTTGTCGAGGTCGCGGTCGGTTTGCTGGTAAATACCGTGAAATTTCGAGATCTGCGTGTCTCCGTCCGAAATGGCCCCCGTAATCGGGTTGGCCAGGCTTTCGACCAAAGTACCCCGCAGGTAGTTGCTCTCGTATTTCAGGCGCTCTACCTCCGACAGCTCTTTCCAGTTAATTGTATCACTCATTTTTTGGTTATTAAAATCGGGTTGTAGTTGTAGTTGTTAATAAATGTCGGTCTGGAAACGCTTTTCGCGCTTCAGGTTTTTAATGTATTTTTCGGCTTGTTCCTGACTTATTCCGCCCTGTGCTTCAATAATCTCAATCAGGGCTTTGTTTACGTCTTTCGCCATGTATTTCATATCGCCACAGAGATACAGATAAGCGCCACTTTCGAGCCATTCGAAAACTTCCTGTTGATTCTCTTTCAATTTATGCTGAACGTAAACCTTCTCATCCTGGTCGCGTGAAAAAGCCACATCCATCCGCTCCAGGTGTTCTGATTTGAGCAGTTTCTGCCACTCGGTTTGGTACAGAAAATCGGATTTAAAACGACGTTCGCCAAAAAACAACCAGGTGTTTCCTTTCATCCCCTGGCTCTCGCGGTGTTGCAGAAAGGCGCGGTAAGGAGCCACTCCGGTACCGGCGCCTACCATTATAATTTTTGAGCCGTTCGGCGGCAGTTTAAATGCCGGGTTCTTTTCGATGAAAACCGGAATCTGGTCATCCACCTCAATACCTTCGCTTAAATAAGACGAGCAGGCCCCTTTGCGCATACGGTTTTTGCGTTCGTAGCGCACCACTGAAACCGTAGCATGCACCTCTTCCCCCACGCTTTCCATGCTTGATGAAATGGAATACAAACGCGGCGGAACCTCGCGAAGAATACTTACCAGTTTGTTGGCATTCCACTGAAACGGAAAATCTTCTAATAAATCGAGCACATCGTGGCCGTACAAATAATCGTTTAACGCATCCTCGTCTTCAAGAATCTTCAGCAGGTCGGTATTTTTTGTTTTCTCGTAGTATTTTTCCAACAGATCGTAGGTCAGCGTTGTAATCTCCAGGTGGTAACCCAGGGCATCTTTCAGTGCGATCTTGTCTTCACCAAAATCAACCTGCTGTTCCGGATCAAAACCGGTCTGCCCCAAAATTGCTTCCACCAGACCATCGGGATTATGTGTAAAAATACCCACCGAATCTCCGGGTTCGTATTCCAAACCGGAACCTTCGAGCGACAGTTCCACATGATATACTTCCTTGTCAGAATCGCGCCCGGTAATTTTCACCTTATCAAGCACGGTAGCCATGTATGGGTTGTTTTTTGAAAATGTTTCGTCCACAACCGGGGAACCATTTATTGCTGCAGGAGCCGCCGAAACAGCGGGAGTAGTTGCAGAAGAAGCAGCCGGAGCTTCTGCCGGCGCAAGGTTGAGCAATACATTGTTCATCCAGATTTCGGCGCTTTGTTCGTAATCAACATCGCATTTCACCATCGACGTGATCCGGTAGCCACCACTGTTTTTCAGGGCATTGTCGATGTCCTCACCTGTTTTACAAAAGTTGCGGTAGGTTTTATCGCCCAGCGCCAGTACCGCAAAATTGGTGCTTTTCAGCTCCGGTGCACGATTTCCGGTTACGTACTTGTGAAAATCTTCGGCCATGTCCGGCGGGTCGCCTTCGCCGTGTGTACTTACAATTACCGCTACATTCTCTTCGTCTTTCAACTTTTTGTAGTTGTAATCGTAGAGGCTGTAAACCTGGGCATTGATGCCTTTAAAGTTTGCTTTTTCGCCCAGCCGCTCGGCCAATCCCTGAGAATGTCCTGTTTCTGTTCCAAACAAAATCGTAAGGTTAATACTGCTTTCCGGCGCCGCAGCAACGGCCTCAACAGATGCAACAGATGTACTTGCCTGTTGGACTTCGGCACTGCCACCCAAAACTGCCAGCCTGCCTTCGAAATAGCCGCTTAGCCAAAGGGTTTGTTCTTTGGTTAATCCTTGCACCAGCTGATCCAACGCGGTTAATTGTTGGTCATTTAATGGATTCAACTTTAAACTCATTTCTAATCTAAATTAAATTGCAATTTATCTTTTATAAAGTCTCTAATTCTTATGGACTCGTAAACGTTCTCGCCGTTCGACCCAACGGCTACTGTTATGTTTCCCTGCCGGTAAATGGCCGGCGACACAAACTGACACAACGCAGGTTTATCGTGGATGTTCACCAAAACACGGGCTTCCGTGCAATCTTTAACAATTTGCAGATCAAGCTCCTCATCATCCAGGCAGGAATAAACCAGTAAGTAATCTTTCAAATACTTTTTATCGTATCCGGCTTCGATGCATTTAACGCCACTTTGCCTGATTTCGTCGCAAACCTCAGAAGCCAGTATTTCCACTTCGGCATCAAAACGATGAAGTATCCGCAGCTTTTTAAAGGCATCGGGGCCACCTCCTATAATCAGGATTTTTTGGTTGGCGATGTTGATCGATATGGGTAGAAAATTCTGCTTCATTTTTTAAATTTCATATTCAATCGGTGTTTCCTTTTCTCTCCCGAAGTTACATTTGTTCCAGGCGCGTTCGTGTAAAAAATAAAGAGTCATTTTGGTAAACAACTCTACACCGCCAATGGTTACTGCAAAATTTATATTTCCAACCACGATCCAGGAAATCAGAATGGTATCAATGGTACCAATCGCTCTCCAAGAGATTGTTTTAGCAATACTCCGCCTTTTTCGTTCGTTCGATTTTCCTGTAACTGTGTTTCCCATTCTTTGTCGTTTAACCGGTTGTCTGGTTTGTTAATTTTAATTCGTACTAAAAAAGAAGGCCCTCCCGCAGGTGCAGAAGAGCCATCAATATAGGTAGTTATAATTCTTATATCTTTATTTTATCTTCTGCAACCATTCCAAATCACAACACATACACATCATACATGTCATCGATTTTGTCATTATTTCAGAAGAATATTTTTTCATTTTACTACTGTTGTCAGTTTCTTTTATGTTTAAAATTATGACTTATGTCACGTTGCAAATGTAAATGATTATTTCAGACAAAAAACACTTTTATTGTCTTTTTTTTAATCGTTCCAAATAAATTAACATTGAAATACAAAGCCAAACCCATCCCCAACACGGCCAATTACGGAGCATCTTCCTGACAATCGACTGACTCAAACAACAGTTACACAGCTTGTTTCAAACAACTAAATTTTAAAGCTTTTTTTTGCGCGCGCGATTTTGGGAAACTGATTCATGCCGGGAATATTTTCATCGTATTATTTCCAATAAACAAAACTGGATTGAACCCCTAAAAAGCGCCGAACCAAAACAGACCGAAAACCGGCCGCAATCCCCTTATTTATAGTAATTCCAGACTATAACATTTATTAACAAAAGTCATCTAAAATGCTCACTGATTGTCATTTAATTTCCCAATTCATTACTCCTGCATATCAACAACATAGAGGTATGTTTTACACCACTTGATTCTTTGCAAAATATTGCTATTTTTGGTGTCCTTGCTTCGAAATTGAGAAGTTCAAGTGAGAATCAATAATCAATAAAACTAAATAAGATGAAGGTTTATAAAACGGAAGAAGTCCGGAACGTTGCTTTAATTGGTAACGCCGGCAGTGGGAAAACCACCCTCGCAGAAGCTATGCTGTTTGAGGGTGGAGTTATTAATCGCAGAGGCGAAGTTTCCTCAAAAAATACGGTATCAGATTACAACCAGGTAGAACAGGATTACGGCAATTCTGTTTTTTCTACATTAATGTACACCGAATTCAACGGGAAAAAGGTGAATATTATTGACACTCCCGGGATGGATGAGTTGTGTGGCAGCGTAGTTTCGGCGCTTAGTGTAACGGCTTTGGGCCTGCTTACCGTAAATGCAACAAATGGCATTGAAGCCGGAACAGAGGCAGCAATCCGACATGCCAACAATGCGCACACACCACTGATTCTTGTTTTTAACCAACTGGATCACGACAACTCGAACTACGACAATACACTGGAACAGTGCAAGAATACCTTTGGAGGTAAAGTAACCATTGTACAATATCCGGTAGATGCCGGCCCTAACTTTTCGTCGATTGTTGATGTACTTAAAATGAAAATGTACAAGTACTCAAAAGACGGGAAAGTTGAAATACTTGATATTCCGGATTCGGAAAAAGACCGTGCCGACGAACTGCACAACGAACTGGTAGAAAAAGCTGCTGAAAACGAAGAAGCCTTGATGGAACTTTATTTCGATAAAGGTACCTTAACTGAAGATGAAATGCGTAAAGGCATTAAACTCGGTATGCTGGAAAGAAGCTTATTCCCGGTATTCTGTACCACTGCAAAAAAAGGCATTGGAGTAGCCCGCTTGCTCGAATTTATCACCAACATTGCTCCGGCTCCTGTTGAAAAGAAACTACGCACAATCATTAAAGGACAAGAAGTAAAAATGGATGCAACAGACGCACCGAGCCTGTTTGTATTTAAAACTTCGGTTGAATCGCACGTTGGCGAGATTACCTATTTCAAGGTAATGTCGGGTACGGTTAAAGAAGGAATGGACCTTGTCAATTCAAAATCGGGAAACAAAGAGCGTTTGTCGCAGGTATTTGTTTCGGCAGGTAAAAACCGTGAAAAAGTAGATGAACTGGTTGCCGGGGATATCGGTTGTACAGTAAAACTGAAAGAAACAAAATACAACCAAACACTTTCGCTAAAAGAAGCCGGAACGGTATTCCAGCCAATTGAATTTCCTAAATCGCGCCACACCGTAGCTGTAAAGGCTACCAATGACTCAGACGATGAAAAAGTGGGAGAAATCCTGAATAAAATTAAATACGAAGACCCAACTTATGTTGTTGAATATTCAAAAGAATTAAAACAGCTGTTGGTACACGGGCAGGGAGAATACCACATGAATGTTCTGAAATGGTATTTCGATCATATTCATAAAATTGAAGTAAATTACCTTTCACCCAAAATTCCGTATCGCGAAACCATAACCAAACCTGCACAAGCCGACTACCGTCATAAAAAACAATCGGGCGGTGCCGGCCAGTTTGGGGAAGTACATATGATTATTGAACCTTACGAGGAAGGATCTCAGCCTAAAGCGATGTTCAAATTTGGCGACAAAGAAATGAAATTATCGGTACGTGCCGTAGAAGAACATCCACTATCGTGGGGCGGTAAACTGATTTACTGCAACTGTATTGTTGGCGGATCGATTGATGCCCGTTTTATGCCGGCTATTCTGAAAGGGATTATGGAAAAAATGGAAGAAGGCCCGCTAACCGGTTCATATGCCCGCGACATACGTGTTTATGTTTACGACGGGAAAATGCACCCGGTTGATTCAAACGAAATTTCGTTTAAACTGGCCGGACGTAATGCCTTTAGCCAGGCTTTTAAAAATGCCGGCCCAAAAATTCTTGAACCAATTTACAACCTCGAAGTATGGGTGCCATCTGACAGAATGGGTGATACCATGAGTGACCTTCAGGGACGCCGTGCAATGATTATGGGCATGGGGTCGGAGCACGGAATGGAAAAAATATCTGCCAAAGTGCCGTTAAAAGAAATGAACCGATATACCACATCGTTAAGCTCAATTACCGGTGGCCGCGGTGTATTCGGAATGGCCTTCGACGGGTATGAAAAAGTTCCGGCCGATGTACAGGACGAACTGCTGAAAGCGTACGAAGCAGAGCAGGACGAAGAATAGACCATTTTCTAATCCATTTTACTATATTTTTAAGTGAAAATACCCGGTTCATCGTTTGACGAACCGGGTTTTCTATTGATAGCATATTGCTATTTGAAAATAAAGAGCCTGAATTATATCATCCATGCAAAACCAGCTATTTCTTCTGAAGTTCCAGCCTGGTTTTATGCAGTTCCATATTGATTTTGGTATAACGGTCGAGAGCTGTCTTTTTATGTTCTTCGTACTCTGCCTTTAAATCATCAAATTCTTTCTTTGTTTCGCGGGTAACTTTATTGCTCCTTTGAAACATCATATACATTACGCCGGCCAAGACCAGCACAGCAATAATAAAAAGATACATAGTAGTAGAATACACTGTTTTGTTAATTTGTATTCCGAGTACACCGATGGAATTCTGGTTGCGGATACTTTCATCCAGTTTCTGCTGCGATTCTTCAACACTCGCCTGTTTGGATACCAGTTCCTGTTGTTGCTGGCTGATTTTGCTTAAGCCGTTGCTTACCTGTTTTTGCAGGTTGGCAATTGTATCGGTTAAAGCACCATAAAACTGATCGAGCTGGGTAGGGCTCATAAAATAGTTTCCACTCCAGAAATTCAGATTTTCTTTAAAAACCCGGTATTGCTGTTCCAGGTCTTTTTCCTGTTTCCATGCGTTAGTATCTTTTTTTGCGGATGCGTTAAAAATAAGGGAGCCAAACAAAATGGTTAAAATTAATAATCTTTTCATGCGTCATATTTGAATACTCTATCAACGGATAAAAATAAGGCTTGTTGTTTAAAATTCCATAAAACCCGCGGCCGATTCTGTCCCTTACCTTCAAACATTTCCTTTCTCAGGCATAAGTTATTTCATTCCAGGCATTTTCAATCCGCAATCGCTAAAAACATCAAACATATTTACTGTATAATTTTGAATAAATTTTACATAAAGTCCTTTCCCGGTTGATTCAAAATCAGTAATTTGCAGAAAACCAACATCTGCTGACATGACTATAAGCTATAGCCGCCCGTTGTCCTTGGGCTTTCAACGCATGAAAAAGGCTTTGTTCCAACCCTTTGATTTAAGTAAATGGTTTCGAATTGGGTTTACCGCCTGGCTGGCCGGTCTTACCGACTGCCAGGGAGGAAGCTCCGGGAGCAGCCATCCTGACTACAACTCCAATAGCTTTGATGAATTTTTCAGTTTCCCGCAAACTGCCGGGGACTGGCTCACCACTCATCCGGTTTGGACTTATCTCATTATCATCGGAATCATTTTCCTGATCGCTATAATCTGTATTTTTATCTGGATCAGCAGCCGTGGAAAGTTTATGTTTCTTTATAATGTAGCCCAGGAAAAATCGGAAATTGGTTCCCCCTGGCACGAATACCGGAAAGAAGGAAATTCGCTTTTTTTGTTTGAATTATTTTTTGGCTGGCTCAGTATCGTCCTTTTTGGATTTTTTCTTTTCTATTGTTTTATTTCAGCAAAAGAAATGTACTACGCCGATTTTACCACTATTGCTGTCTTCTGGGGGATTGGTAAAATGATTTTACTACTGATTGCCTACTTGCTAAGCATTGGATTTGTGGCTTTGTTTTTAAAAGATTTTGTAGTGCCTGTTATGTATAAATACCGGATCGGGGTACTTGCTGCATGGGGCAAATTCTTAAAGTTACTTACCACGCGTTTATTTGCTTTTATCGGATACGGCTTGTTTATCTTCGTATTAAGTATCGGTATTGGGATCGGCATCCTCTTTCTTGCAATGATCACTTGTTGCATTGGGCTCCTGCTGATTGCCATTCCTTATATCGGCATTGTTATTCTTCTACCGGTGAGTTATACTTACAGGGCTTTAAGCCTTGAATTCCTGGCACAGTTTGGCGAAGAATTTAACGTATTTCCACCTCAAAACGACGAAGAAATTCCGATAATAGTATAAACAAAAAAGCAAATAAGTCCGGAAATTATCGGGTTGATATTATTTCTCCCTGAAAAGATGTAAAAAGCCGTGTTTACTTTGTTTTCGCCCGTCGCGGCCACGGCCTACCACATCGTAATAATACACTCCCGGGCTCGCTTTACGACCGCCAATATAGCCATCCCAAACGGCTTCTGTCCGTGCATTTTCAGGATCTTGTATATCACCGCTTTTCCAGAAATGAACCCGTTTCCCCCAACGGTTAACAATGGTAATTTCAATGTTTTTCATCGACCAGAACTTGATCACAAATTCGTCGTTCACACCATTTCCGTCAGGTGTAAACACATTGGGAACAATCACAGATGAAGTGTCAACTTTTATTAAGGTTTCGAGCATAAATGTATCGACACAGGTATTTGTTTCGGTAACCTTTTTGGCTACAAGTTTTACCATATAATTGCCTGAATTCTGATAGGTATAAACCGGTGCATCGTCGTAAGCAATAACTTCGATACTGTCAACCGGCTGGCTGGCTCCCTGCGATTCGTCGGTTATTTCATCCATATCGCGGTAAAAAAACCATTCGTAATAACCGGGTGTAGCATTCTCCGAAGTATTGGTGAAGGTAACGGTTAAAGGCGCTTCCCCGCTCTCGTCACTCACGGTAAAAGAAGCTTTGGGGACCAACGACTCGTAATCGACGGTTGAGCGGGCTTCGCAATCGTATTTGTCGTACACCCGCAGTGTATAAGTCGTATTTTCCGCAGGCAGGTTAAATATCTCCGGGTTTAGCACCGAACTAATTTTAACAGAGCCTTCCAGCCATTCTACCTTAAGATCTTTAAAAAGATCGATTGGCAAATTGTTGCTCAGGTCATAATAGGTCAGCCTTGCGGTACTGAATTCGCCGGAAAGTTTAAACGACTCACAGTCAGAATCAGTGAGATATGCATCGGCAAAAGTCCAGTTATTAAAAACCCATGCCCTGTAAACGTTTACTGTAGCACCTTGCGTAACGGTAGCACGGTAACAGCCATCACCCAGATTGCTGATCTGGTGCGAAGCAGCATCGGAACTCTCCTGAACCAAAAACTCAAAAGCTGAAGATTCCGGATTGTATTTCTCCCAGCCAAAAGTTTTTGTTCCTTCCAATGCGGATGAAACGGTAAGCGACCCCACTTCGGATAAAGAATCTGTTGTACAAAAAATGAAAACATCATCGTTCTCCGAAAAAACAGGATACTGAGTTACATCGTTGCCGGTAGATTGCGGAGCTGTGATTTGCGCATTCAAGAGTTGAGAAAACAAAATCAGAATTCCGAACAAATAAAGACCTCTCTTCATAAAACCTTACTTCTTTGAGATACAATATTAACGTATAAATTTTATTTAATTGCGTGCAACCCGAAAAAATCGGGAGTTATCCCTTGCTCAACAAGCACTAAAAGCAAGATGAACCGGGATGTATTATAATTTGTTGATAAAAGCTACTACGAAATAGGGCAAAAACATATACATCCTCTATTTTTGTGGCTTTGAACAGAAAGGATTAAACGTGCTCGATTATTTAAAAGAATTAAATGAAGTTCAGCGGGAAGCGGTGGTTCGCACCGAAGGCCCGTCGTTGGTAATTGCCGGTGCCGGCTCCGGGAAAACAAGGGTTTTAACATACCGTATTGCCCATTTGTTAAAACAAGGCGCCCGGCCTTCGAACATACTGGCGCTTACTTTTACCAACAAGGCTGCCCGCGAAATGAAAGACAGGATTGGTCGTGTTGCCGGGGAAAATGTTGCCCGTTACCTGTGGATGGGAACTTTTCACAGCATTTTCTCCCGAATTTTGAGAGCAGAGCATGAAACCATTGGCTATCCGTCGAGTTTTACCATTTACGACAGTTCCGACAGCAGGAGCCTGATTAAAACAATCATCAAAGATTTTCAGCTCGACGACAAAACCTATAAACCCAATGTGGTTGCAGGCCGCATTTCAATGGCAAAAAATAACCTGATTACACCGGTTGCGTATGCCAATTCTCCCGAAATCCGTTCGGCTGATAAAAACATTCGAATGGCAGCCATCTCCGAAATTTACAAGGAATATGTAAAAAGATGCCGTTTGTCGGGCTCAATGGATTTTGACGATCTTTTGCTGATCACCAACCTATTGTTTCGCGACCATCCTGAAATTCTGGCAAAATACCAGGATCGTTTTGGTTATGTTTTGGTGGATGAGTACCAGGATACCAACTATGCGCAGTATCTGATCATCAAAAAACTGGCGGCAAAGCACAACAATATTTGCGTGGTGGGCGACGATGCTCAAAGTATTTATTCTTTTAGAGGTGCGCGCATCGAAAATATCCTCAACTTCAAAAACGATTATCCCGACCACCGGGTATTCAAACTGGAACAGAATTACCGTTCCACACAAATGATTGTTAATGCCGCCAACAGCATCATCGCAAAAAATAAAAAGCAGATTCCCAAAACCGTTTTCTCGGATAATGCCGTGGGGAAACCCATAAAAATTCTTTCGGCACTTACCGATAACGAAGAAGGATTTTTGGTAGCACAGGAAATCGCCCAGCTTCAGTTGCGCGATCATTACAAGTTTGAAGACTTTGCCATTCTTTATCGTACCAACGCACAGTCAAGAATTTTTGAAGAGTCGCTGCGAAAAAGAAGTATTCCTTATAAAATTTATGGTGGATTGAGTTTTTACCAGCGAAAAGAAATCAAAGATCTGCTGAGTTATTTCAGAATGGTTATTAACCCCGATGATAATGAAGCGCTGAAAAGGATTATTAATTATCCGGCACGCGGAATTGGCCAGACAACGCTTGGGAAACTGGAGGTTTCAGCTGTAAGCCACGAAACTTCTGTTTGGAAGGTTGTTGCTGCCTTGCCCGAAATCAATCATGCGCAGCTAAACAAAGGCACGGCTGCCAAATTGATCAATTTTGTTGCGCTCATTGAGCGTTTCCAGAAACTTTCGCAGGAAAGCGATGCCTTTGAAACCGCCAAAACCATTGCCGAACAAACCGGAATTTTAAAAGAACTGTACAACGATAAATCGCCGGAAGGACTTAGCCGGCACGAAAACATCCAGGAACTGTTAAACGGTATTCAGGAATTTTCGATTACGGCCAAAGAACAGGGCGATCCTGACAAACTGGAAAATTACCTTGAAGATGTTGCTTTGCTTACCGATCAGGACAACGAAAAGGATGAAGACAAAAACAAGGTAACACTCATGACCGTGCATTCGGCCAAAGGGCTCGAATTCAAAAATGTCTTTATCGTAGGAATGGAAGAAAACCTTTTCCCTTCGCAACGACAGGGAGAAAAAGCAACGCTGGAATCGCTGGAGGAAGAACGCCGTTTGTTTTATGTGGCGCTCACCCGTGCCGAAGAAAATGCATGGCTTTCATTTGCCAATCAACGTTACCGCTGGGGAAATCTCGATTTTTGTACACCCAGCCGCTTTTTGGAAGAACTTGATGAACGGTTTACCGATGCCCAGGGCATTGCAGGCATTTCGAAAGGAGCAACGGCCGATCAAAGTAATGTCTCATACAGCAGTCCGGCACAGCGTTTTGCAAGAAGACAACCCGCTTCTTCATTTAAAACTCGGGAGACACAAAACATTTTTAATAAAAAACTCGTTTCTCTCAAAGAAACAGGCCGGGCACAGGATACGTTTCACGGAGACGATCCGGCAAAAATTCAGCCCGGAATGATAGTAGAACACCAGCGTTTTGGTGAAGGAAAAGTTCTTAGAATTGAAGGCTTGGCACCCAACCTGAAAGCGACCGTATTTTTTCAAACAACCGGGCAAAAACAATTACTTTTGAAATTTGCCAAACTCCGGATTAAAAGTTAAAAAGGCTTTCCGTGAAAAATATTCGCGAATTGACAGGAAATCATTAGTTTTGCAGCATCACTTCGGAACAATTCCTACATTTACACGAAGGTTAAACACCACTTAAGATTTTTTAGATGGATTACAATTCGAAACGAAAAAAATTAGCTCTTCCTGAATACGGAAGGAATATACAAAACATGGTTGACTATTTGTTAACCATTGAAGACCGCGAAAAAAGAAACAAATCGGCACAAACCGTGATTGATGTAATGGGAAACCTTTATCCCTTTCTGCGCGATGTCCCGGAATTTAACCACAAATTGTGGGACCACCTCGCCATTATGGCCGATTTCAAACTGGATATTGATTATCCGTATGATCCGCCATCACCTGACATTTTGCTGGAAAAACCAAACAGAGTTCCTTACAATCAGCATTATATAAAATACAAACACTATGGCCGTACCATGGAGTTACTTATTAAAGAAGCTGAGCAGTTTGAAGGTGAAGAGCGTGAGATTATTATCGAACAGATTGCCAACCACATGAAAAAATCGTACCTCGCCTGGAACAAGGATGCAGTGGAGGACGAAAAGATTTTTGGCGACCTTGAAGAACTGTCGGATGGGAAACTGGAGATAAAAGAAGGCATGCAACTGGCTGATACCAGAACACTCCTTGTTGGGAAAAAGAAGAAGCAAAATACAAATAAAAAGAAGAAATAGCTGCTTTATCCTCAAATCCCAAAACTTATGTCAACTTTTAAGATTGAAGGAGGCTACCCGCTAAAAGGAGACCTTACCCCGCAGGGAGCAAAAAATGAAGCCCTGCAGGTGATTTGTGCCACTTTACTGACCGATCAGGATGTTTTTATTGCCAATATTCCGGAAATCAGGGATGTATTAAAACTCATTGAAATACTAAATGGACTGGGGGTAGAAACCGAAAAACTTGGAGAAGGACACTATCGTTTCAATGCCTCTAAAGTGAATCCGGAATTTCTGAAAAGCCCGGAATATACGCAACAAGCCATCGGGTTAAGAGGATCAATCATGATCGTTGGCCCGCTTCTGGCACGTTTCGGACAAGGTTTTATTCCACAACCCGGAGGCGACAAAATAGGCCGGCGCAGGGTTGACACACACTTTATCGGTCTTCAAAAACTGGGGGCTGAATTTACCTTCGATAAGGAAAATCACTGGTACCACGTTTCTGCTGAAAAACTGGTTGGAAGTTACATGCTTCTCGACGAAGCTTCGGTTACCGGAACTGCCAACATTGCCATGGCTGCGGTACTTGCCAAAGGCATCACAACCATATATAACGCCGCTTGCGAACCTTACCTGCAGCAACTCTGTAAAATGTTGGTTTCGATGGGGGCAAAAATCAACGGAATTGGCTCAAACCTACTAACAATTGAGGGAGTTGGTTCGTTGAAAGGCTGTCGTCACAAAATCCTCCCTGATATGATTGAGGTAGGTAGTTTTATTGGCCTGGCCGCCATGACTGCCTCCGAAATCACGATAAAAAATGTGGGAATTGAACACCTGGGAATTATTCCGGAATCGTTTAGAAGGCTCGGAATAAACGTTACACAAACCGGTGACGACCTGTTGGTGAAAGACACCGACCACTACCAAATTGAATCATACATCGACGGTTCGATAATGACCATTGCCGATGCACCCTGGCCGGGGCTCACTCCCGACTTGCTAAGTGTATTCCTGGTTGTGGCAACTCAGGCCAAAGGGAGCGTGCTCATTCATCAGAAGATGTTTGAAAGCCGTCTTTTCTTTGTCGATAAGCTCATTGATATGGGGGCCCAAATTATCCTCTGCGACCCGCACCGTGCAACCGTAATAGGCCTTGACCGTAAACACAGCCTGCGTGCTACCAAAATGGTATCACCCGATATTCGGGCGGGTATTGCACTACTAATTGCCGCCATGTCAGCAAAAGGAACCAGTATTATTGACAATATTGAACAGATTGACCGAGGCTACGAAAACATTGACGGAAGGTTAAATGCACTCGGTGCAAACATCACCCGTCTTTGATAATCATACCAAAACTTCCAAAGAACAATATCAGGATTTGTTCGTTACTAAGGCAGATTATTTTATTTTTGAGATCATAAAAAATTGAAGCAAAAAATGAAGAGATTAGCAATTATCATCGTCGTTTTACTCCTTGGGGCAAGTGGATTATTTGCCCAGCAACTCGGTACCGGAATTGGGAATAAAGCACCAGAGCTGGTAGGTAAAAGCCCGGATGGAAAAACCATAAAGCTTTCTGATACACAAGGAAAAGTTGTTTTACTCGATTTCTGGGCGAGCTGGTGCGGCCCCTGCCGAAGAGAAAATCCAAACGTAGTTAAGGCTTATCATAAATTCAAAGACGAGAAATTCTCGGTAGGAAAAGGTTTTACCGTATTTAGTGTTTCACTCGACCGTTCAGCTGACTCGTGGAAAGCAGGAATTACACAGGATAAACTGGTTTGGCCATACCACATCAGCGATTTAGGTTACTGGCAATCGAAACTGGCCGCAATCTACCGCGTAAGATCTATTCCTTCAAATTATCTGTTGGATGAAAATGGCGTTATTATTGCCAAAGACCTGCGCGGCCCATCACTGGATGCCGCTCTTCAGAAGTATCTGAAATAGACCGTAAAAGAGACTGTTTTAAATATAAAAGAATTCAATCAAATTGACACTCGGTGATTCTGCCGGGTGTCAATTTGTCTTTTATATTTGCATGGCAAAATTTTTGCAATGTCAGCGTAGCAATTTTCCCTGTATTTACTTCTATCAATTAAAAAAAGTAAGTATTTACGGGATTGCATGTGGCTGTTATTTTTCTTTCTAAAATGAAAAAACGGAAGAAAAAACAGGCATTTAAAAATGTATGACATTTTTGAAGGACAAATTCAAGAAAAACGGGTAAAAATGGCAGAAGAAAAAGTTACAAATGAAAGTACTTCGGAAGAAGTAAAAGATACAAAACAGGAAAGTATGGAAACCAACGGCCACAAAGAGCAGGTTGCCGATGAAAAAGCCGATAAAAAGAAAAAAGGGAAAAAAGACAAGCACGAAACTGAGATAGAAGAATTATCGGCAAAACTGGAAGAGATGAAAGACAGACATCTCCGTTTGCAGGCAGAATTTGATAATTTCAGAAAAAGAACACTGAAGGAGAAAGCCGACCTGATTAAATCGGGCGGTGAAACTGTTTTAGTGAACATCCTTCCTGTAATCGACGATTTTGAAAGAGCACTTGATTCCATGAAAGACGTTCCGGACGAAGATGCCGGAAAACAGGGAATTTTATTGATTTATGCCAAATTCAAAGAGTTCCTGAAACAAAACAATGTCAAAGAAATTGAAGCTCTGAACCAGGTTTTTGATGTGGATATGCACGAAGCAATTACAAAGATTCCGGCTCCGAGCGAGGAATTAAAAGGAAAAGTTGTGGATGTCATTCAAAAAGGTTACTGCTTAAATGATAAGGTAATCCGGTTTGCCAAAGTTGTAATCGGAGAATAATTTGAAGAATTCAGGAAAATGGCAAAAAGAGATTATTACGAAGTACTGGAGGTAACTAAAACCGCTACAACGGAAGAAATAAAGAAAGCTTACCGGAAAAAGGCCATTCAGTTTCATCCCGATAAAAACCCGGGAGACCACGAGGCTGAAGAGAAGTTTAAAGAAGCGGCAGAAGCATACGAAGTACTTAGTAACGCAGAAAAGAAACAACGTTACGACCAGTTTGGGCATGCCGGAGTAGGCAGTGCTGCCGGTGGTGGTTTCTCCGGTGGTGGTTTCTCCGATATTGAAGATATTTTTTCAGCATTCGGAGATATTTTTGGTGGCCACTTTGGAGGCTTTGGAGGTTTTGGCGGAAGCAGTCGAGGACGCGGAGGACGCCGGGTGAGCCGGGGTTCTGATCTTCGGGTGAAAGTAAAACTCAACCTTAGCGAAGTTGTTAACGGCGTTGAAAAGAAAATAAAAGTAAAAAAATACATTGCCTGTCAGCATTGTAATGGCACCGGGGCTAAAAACGGTTCTTCTTACACCACCTGTAGCACTTGTGGTGGGAACGGACACGTAACCCGTGTTCAGCATACTTTGCTGGGACAAATGCAAACATCATCTACCTGTCCTACCTGTCAGGGCGATGGGAAAATGATCACTGACAAATGTAACCATTGCGCCGGGGAAGGTGTGGTACGCGACGAAGAAGTGATCAACATCAAAATACCGGCAGGTGTTGGTGAAGGTATGCAGCTTAATGTTTCGGGGAAAGGAAATATTGGCCGCCGGGGAGGAATTGCAGGTGATTTACTGGTAGTAATTACCGAAGAAGAACACGAAGAACTGGTACGCGACGGAAATAATCTGATTCACAATCTTTTTGTTTCGTTCCCCGACATTACTCTTGGGACTACTGCTGAAATTCCTACGGTTGAAGGGAAAGTAAAAGTGAAAATAGAATCGGGTACACAACCGGAGAAAATATTGCGTTTGCGCGGCAAGGGAATTCCGGATGTAAACGGCTACGGACGTGGTGATCTTTTGGTGAGGGTACACGTCTGGATTCCAAAGAAATTAAGCAATGAAGAAAAACGAATGCTGGAGAAGCTGCAGGCTTCCCCGGGATTTCAGGAAGGGCCTTCGCATTCCGAAAAATCGTTTTTTGCGAAAATGAGAGATATGTTTGAATAAACACATGACACAATTTCCAGCCACTACCAGCTGGTAAAAAGAACCGGTTTTCTGCGGAAGGCCGGTTCTTTTTGTTTGGAGCATTCTCGCAAAGTATTTCCTCTGTCATTTTCAGCCTTTAGTTCAGCACTGGAGCAATCGACTAAAAAAGAGACTAAATTTTGTTTATTTTGTAAACGCATTCAGGTTTTTAATTATGATTATGCGATTACCAAAGGTCATATTTTGTCTATTATTTTTAATACCGCTTTTTGCAGCCGGACAACTACCGCTGGATTCTGTGTTGATCAGGCTTGATTCCGCTATTAAAAACAATACTGTTTATACCGAATTAAAAGAAAAACATTTACAAGAACTTAAAGCTGAACTATATAAAAGTCCCCGAAATACCCTGGAAGAATATAATCTGAACGTCAAGCTATACAAAGAATATCGTCCCTACATTTGCGATTCGGCCATTTACTATAAAAACCGGAACATCGAAATTGCCCGTCATCTGAATAATACCGGCCTGCTGTACGAAAGCGAGCTTCAACTGGCGCATCTTTTAAGTTCAACCGGAATGTACCTGGAAGCTGTGGATTTAATTACTTCCATCCCCCGGCAAAATGTTCCCGATAAATTACTCGTGGAGTATTACGATACTTACCGACATGTTTATTCCGAACTTGCCTATTACACCCAGAATAAACAAGGCGCCGAAAAATACTGGCAGATTTCATCGCGCTACGGCGATTCGCTAAGTAACGTACTTACCCCCGCCGATAACCTGTTTTATACCATCGAGGAAGAAAATCTGAGAAATTCGGGGAGCCTCGATAAAGCCTTGAAAGTTAACGATACGATTCTGGAAAAATATCCGCAGGGAACCCGCGAGTTTGCGATTGCAACTTACACGCGCTCTTTAACCTACCGCGAACTGAAAGACACCGAAAGTCAGAAATATTACCTGGCCCTTTCGGCCTTATCCGATATTATGTCGGCCACAAAAGACCATGCCTCGCTGTGGATGCTGGCCGATATGCTGTACAAAGAAAACGATATGGAACGCGCCTACGACTACATTCGGTTTTCGTGGAGCGAAACGGTATTTTACAATGCGCGGCTGCGAAGCTTGCAAAGTGCGGGAATTTTGTCGCTCATCGATTTAACCTACCAGGCAAATATCGAAAAGAAAAACCGGCAGTTAAAAAATTACCTGCTGCTCACCAGTATTCTGGGGATTTTGCTTGCCATTGCTTTTGTGCTGATTTACAGTCAGATGAGGCGACTTTCGCAAACACGAAAATATTTGCAGGATGCGAATGAGAACCTGAAAAAGCTAAACGACGAATTGAAACAGGTTAACCAACAACTGCAGGTGGTTAATCTGGATCTTTCGGAATCGGATCATATTAAAGAAGTTTACATCGGGCACTTTATTAAACTTTGTTCAACCTATATCGATAAAATGGACGGTTTCCGTCGCATGGTCAACAAAAAACTGTCGTCGGGGCAGGCTTCCGAATTAGTGGCCATCACCCGTTCGCAGGAAATGATGAATGCCGAGATTGAAGAACTGTACCGCAATTTCGACAAAGCCTTTTTGCGCATTTTTCCGCATTTTGTTGACAAAGTAAACGAACTGCTGGTTGACGACGAAAAAATGGATCTGAAAGACGACGAGCTGCTGAATGTTGAACTGCGCATTCTGGCCCTGATTCGCCTTGGAATTAATAACAGCTCACAAATTGCCGAATTCCTGCGTTACTCGGTAAACACCATTTATAACTACCGCGCCAAAGTAAAGGGCCGGGCAAAATCGCGCGATGAGTTTGAAGACCTGCTCATTCAAATCCGATAAAAAACAATACAGGATTCCGCTATTTTAGCCCCGGAAATTACCACTTCATTAATTGAACTGGAGTGTATTTTCCTTTGTAATAATCTTTATTTCTTCCACTTTTTTTCTTGTTAAAAATATAAGTAACTCACTGTTTGTCAGTGGTCGAATATTCATTTTCGCTGAATTTCATCCACTTAAATTTCCCTCACTTTCGGGACAGCCTTACGATTAAATAACTTTGTAAAAGAGAAAACAGACAGACTGATTTACCCGGCAGTAATCCGTACGGGATATATTTTCCAATGTTTGTTTTTAAGAAACCGCAATAAAGTATTTCTCTGATTGAAACAATATCATACTCATTGCGAATAATTGAACCGGTACTAATTAAATTTCTTATCTATGGGAACTAATTTCTTAAAACTAAAAATTCCTCTTTTTTATTTGCTTTTGGTTCTTGGCTTGAATCTGTCAGTTCAGGCACAAAATCCAATCAACGTAAGAGGTGTGGTAAGCGACGTTTCAGGCGAGCCGCTACCTGGTGTGAACATTATTATTAAAGGCACATCGCAGGGAGTGATCACCGACCCGAACGGGAATTACCAGATCAGTGTACCCGGCAGCGATGCCGTTTTAGTGTTTTCATTCATCGGTTACCTTTCCGAAGAAGTAAACGTGGGTACGCGTAGCGAAATCAATGTTTCGTTACAGGAAGACCTGAAAGAACTCGATGAAGTTGTGGTGATAGGCTACGGAACGGTGGCCCGAAAAGATGTAACTACAGCGGTTTCAACGGTTTCAACCAAAGAGATCGACGAACGTCCGATTGTTTCGGCAGCACAGGCCATTCAAGGGAAAGCAGCCGGTGTAAATGTTTACTCACCCAGTGGCGCACCCGGTGGCGAAATGGTAATTCGTGTGCGTGGTACAACTTCGTTTAACGGAAGTAACAGTCCGCTGTATGTGGTTGACGGCGTGCCGGTTGATAACCTGAACTTCCTTTCGCCCCAGGACATTGCCAGCATGCAAATTCTGAAAGACGCTTCTTCTGCAGCCATTTACGGTTCGCGTGCTGCAAACGGGGTAATTCTTATCACCACCAAACAAGCCAGCGGCGATGCAAAAATTGCTTTTAATGCCCAGTATGGTGTAAGTCGTGTGGCCAACCAGATTGAGTCGCTAAATGCTGCGCAGTACAAAGAACTGATGGATGAAATTCGTCCGGGAGCCATTCCTGAAGGTACTACCGATCAAACCGATTGGTTCGATGAAGTTTATGGTACAGGAATCACACAAAACTATCAGCTGCAGATTTCGGATGGAAACGATAAAACACGCTACTTTGTTTCGGGTGGTTATTTAAATGAAAAGGGTGTGCTGAGTTCAGCATTTTTCCGCCGCTATAACCTGCGTAGTAATGTTGAAAGCCAGGTACGCAGCTGGTTGCATTTTGGCCTGAACCTGTCGTATTCCGACAATACAAGCAACGGGGTTACCACCGGCGCCGGCTCAAACCGTGGTGGCGTGGTACTTTCGGTTGTTAACCTGCCAACAGCTTCAAACATTATCGATCCGGAAACCAGATTGTACAACCGTACGTTCTTCGGACAAAATATTGTGAATCCGATTGAATCAATCGAAAACGGAAAAAACAATAAAAGCAACGAAAACCGCCTGATTGCTTCGGGTAGTTCTACCATAACTTTTCTGCCCGAACTGAATCTGAAAAGTTCGTTTACTCTCGATCGCAGAAATAGTAAAAATACCGGTTTTACTCCGCCTGTACACGGTGCCGACCGCGACGACTGGGGAAATGCCTGGGACACCCGCAGTATGAACACCCTGCTGGTTTTCGATAACGTACTGACCTACAAAAAGACTTTTGCCGACAAACACAATTTTGAAGCCATGGCCGGTACTTCGTGGACCGATTCGCAGTGGTCGCAAAGCTACATTAACGGATCGCATTACCGCGACAGTGAAATTCAAACGCTGAATGCAGCCAACAAAATTGCCTGGGACAACACCGGATCAAGTGCTGCGGCCTGGGGAATTATGTCGTTCTTTGGCCGTGTTTCCTACAACTACGAAAGTAAATACCTAGTAACTTTTAATGTTCGCGAAGACGGTTCATCAAAACTGCATCCCGATCATCGCTGGGGAACTTTCCCGTCGTTTTCCGGTGCTTGGCGAATGTCGTCGGAAGAATTTATGAAAGACATAAGCTGGCTCGATGACCTGAAGATTCGTGGTGGCTGGGGACAAACAGCTAACCAGTCGGGTGTGGGCGATTATGCTTACCTGCAACGCTACAACATCACCCGTCAGGCCTGGTTCGAAACCGGCAAGGAAGATGCGCTTCCGCTTATTTCGCAGGCCAACCTCCGTACTTCTGACCTTACCTGGGAAACAACCAGCCAGGTTAACATCGGGTTGGATGCTACCTTATTCGGTGACCGGCTCACAGTAGCCATGGATTATTATTCGAAACACACCGAAGATATGCTGATGTATGTTTCGCTACCATCAGGCGCTGCTGCGGCAAGCGATATTGTACGAAACGAAGGCGAAATGATGAATAAGGGTTTTGAATTCTCAGCCGGCTCGCGGAATTTTACCGGGGCTTTTAGCTGGGATACTGATTTCAATATTTCATTCAATAAAAACGAACTGAAAAGTCTGGAACTTCAGCAGATATATTACGCTGCCGAAACAACCGACGCTTTTCACCAAACACGCGTGGTGCGCAACGAACCGGGACGTCCGCTTGGCGGGTTCTACGGCTACATCAGCGATGGTGTTGATACAGAAACCGGCGAACTGATGTACCGAGACATTAACGAAGACGGAAAAATTACCGCTTCGGACAAAACCTACATTGGTGATCCGAATCCGACATTTACTTTCGGGCTTACCAACACGTTCTCGTACAAAGGTTTCAACCTGAATATTTTTATGCAGGGCTCGGTCGGAAACGATATTTTCAATGCATCGAAAGGTGATATAATGGGAATGTACGACCTGAAAAACCAATCGACCAAAGTACTGGAACGCTGGCGTACACCCGGACAAATTACCGACGTGCCAAAAGCCGGTTTCAACATGCAGCCTTCAAGCTATTTTATTGAAGACGGCACTTATCTCCGCGTAAAAGATGTCACACTCTCGTATAATTTCAGTGGCGGCTTGCTAAACAGATGGGGAGTAACACGCCTGCAACCATATGTAACTGCAACAAACCTGCTCACCCTTACCAATTACAGCGGTATGGATCCCGAAGTAAACCAGTGGGGTAACAGCGGTGCTGTTCAGGGAATTGACTGGGGAACTTATCCACACAGCAAAACGTTTGTATTTGGGCTGAATATTGAATTTTAAAATCGTACAAAAATGAAGACAAAATATATTTTAAGCATTTTATCTGCCTTCCTGATTGCAGCCTGTTCGCTCGATTACGATCCGATCGATACCTTTTCTGATGTAACCGAGGGAGTAAGCACCGACAGTGTACAGGTAGTTTTTAAAGACAAAGCGGCTGTTTTGCTGCACCGGCAAACTTTGCTCGATCGCTTTAAAAATGGCCAGGAGCACTGGTATCTTGATATGTTATTGCTGGCCGAATCGCATTCGGATAATGCCTATGCCGGTTCGCCAAGTTCTGAGACCACGCCTTTTGAGGTGAATTCGATTGAAGGATCGAACACCAACCTGAAACGCGACTGGAATGGACACATGGGAAATGTGGCGCAGGCCAATAAACTGATTAATTACATCGATGACGTGAACGATGCATCGTTATCCGAAGCCGAGCGTCAGCAATATAAAGCTGAAGCCAAAATACTTCGGGCCATGATTTATTTTGATATGGTTCGGATTTGGGGAAATGTTCCGTTGGTAACAACGGTTGCCGGGGATATTACTTCGGAAACAATTACCGACGTTTATCCTGCCTATTTCCCGCCGCAAACCGATGTGCTGACCATCTATCAGCAAATTGAACAGGATCTGCTGGATGGCCTGCAATATGCGCCTGCCAACGATCCGGCGGATAAAACACAGCTCTCGAAATCGGTAGCACGTGCCCTGCTGGCTAAAGTTTATGCCGAAAAACCTTTGCGCGACTACGACAAGGTAATTCAGTATGCCGATGAACTGGCGGCCGACGGTTTTGAACTGGTGGACGATTACAGCGATTTATTCGGGGTTACACTCACCGATCCGAATGCCCCGCCGTCGCAGGACAACAAAGCGATTGATGCCAAAGCCCGGAATACAAAAGAAAGTATTTACGAGGCACAGTTCTTCCCGGGGAATGCCAACTGGGTAACCTGGATGTATGGCCGCCCGCTCAACGACTGGACCTTCTATTTCACCTGGTCGAAATGGATTACGCCATCGCGCGACCTGATTAAGGCGTTTAACAGCGAGCTTGGCGATAAACGCTACGCAGAATCAGTTGTGTTTTACCAGTGTGGCTGGAATATCTATTATCCGGCTGATAATCATGCGTTTATGTACAAAACCCGAAGTGCTTATAACAGCATCATAAAACTGCGTTATGCCGATATTTTATTGCTGAAAGCAGAAGCACTGATTGGCAAAGGCGACTACAACGGTGCTGCTGAAATCATCAATCAAACACGTCACCGGGCCGGTTTGGGGAACCTTCCATCATCGGCAACTGCCGGAGCGCAGGCAATTACCGACGCTTACCTGAAAGAACGCCGCCTTGAGCTGGCTTTCGAAGGACAGCGCTGGTTCGATCTTGTTCGCCTTGATAAAGTGGAAGAAGTGATGAATACGGTTTATGATAAGGATGAAGGCCGTCCGGCACAGGTTTATCCCTTTACAAGCCTGTCGTACATTTTGCCCATCCCGCAGGATGTAATCGACCAGAACCCCAACCTGGTGCAAAACCCGGGCTACTAAAACTTTCGATTTAAACTTAAAAGGAGATAACTATGAATTCGATATATAAAATATTCATGATGATCGGGGTGGCTGCTTTGTTTTTCGTATCGTGCGAAGACGAATACGGCCCCCGAAAGGAGTCAATTCCGGTTTTTGAATCGGCAACGGTGAGTCCGGCTACCTTTATATTTGGCGACTCAATTACATTGTCGGCAACAATTAGCGACCCGGCTACAATGCTTACAACACTTTCGTATCAAGTAGTTTCGGCCGGAAGAGTGATCACTTCTGGCGAAATTCCGCTGAATGGCGATACTTACGAAGTTGCCCAGAACATTTTTGTTCCCTTGCTGAATAATCAGGAAGATAATGCGGATGTTGCCGTAAACCTTGTTGCAACAAATGTGCTGAAAGGTTCAGAAACAAATCAGGTTTCTGGGCTTACAGGAAATCGTCCGGATTACAACCAGCTTTTTCTGGTAACCGACGATGGCGCCGTTGCTGTTCTTACGCCTCAATCTTCAGATAAAGATAAATACGAAGGCGCAGCTTTAACGCTGGAAACCACCTTCAATTTTAAAATAGCCGAAAAGCTGAATTCTGATAATTCCATCGATTACAGCGGTGCTGTTTATGGCAATGTGAATGGGAAAATGGCCATGATTAGTGAAGGCGGCGAATCAGTTTTTTCTTATACGCCCGATGCCGATTACACCAAGGTTTTTGTTTACGATAATTTTGCCTTTGATGTAACAACTACCGGTGCCGATTTGGGTGAAGATGATCTGGCGCTGTCAGCTTTTGCCAGTCAGGATATTTACGGAGAAGCATTCCGCACCCAAAAACGTCAGCTCGAAAACGGTAAAACCTACACCGTGTTTGGCACTTTGGGCGATGCAGAAAATATCTACAATCCCGATTTCTTTGAACGTACTTCCGATTCGCAGGTAAAATTCCTGGGAGAAACCGGAGAATACACCATTTATTTCAACCCGGTTCGGAAAAATATTTTTGTAGGCGTTGATAATCCGGCTTACCCCCAATACCTGCTGGCTTGTGGCTACGGACTTGGTTATCCGACCAATGTTACATCCGACGAAATTAATGCCGTGTATTCGGGTCACCACCGTGTGCACACCGAGTGGGGTTTTGGCCATGTAATGAATTATGTATTGTTCCGCCAGATTGGCGACGGTATTTACCAGGGAACATTCTTTACCCCGGGCGACCACGATCATTATGCCGGATTTAAACCTTTCGAAAATACAGGTTGGGGAAATGAGAAAAAAGCCGGCAGTTTCACCTTCACGGGCGAACAGATTATTAGTGGCGACAACGACTGGACAATTCCCAACGGCGAGAACGATCCTGTTGTTGAATCAACTAATTACCGGTTTACGATTAACCTGAATGACAATACCGTAAACATTGAAAAAGTAACGCTTTAAGAACATGAAGATATTATTCGATATAAAAATTATTTTGCTGATAGCCGTGCTGTGTTGTGGTTTTGTAGCCTGCAGCGATGCCAACGAAGGTGACATTGAAGAACCGGATAAACCGGAAACGGAAACCGGAGATGTTACGCTTTACATTACAACCAACACGCGCTCGCAGGATTTTGCCACAAAAGCGGTCGATTTCAGTACGAAAAGCAATATGTCGCCAACAACCATAAAACTGGAACCCGAAACCCGGTACCAGACAATGGATGGTTTTGGAGCAGCAATAACAGGTTCTACCTGCTACAACCTGCTGCAAATGACACAAGATAACCGCGACAAATTCCTGAAAGAAACCTTTTCGCCAAGCCAGGGAATGGGCTACAGTTATGTGCGTATTTCCATTGGGTGTTCCGATTTTTCGCTTAGCGAATACACTTGTTGCGACACCAAAGGAATCGAGAATTTTGGCCTTACCTCGGAAGAAACGGACTATGTAATTCCTATCCTGCAGGAAATACGGGCTATTAATCCCGAGCTGAAAATCCTGGGTTCGCCATGGACAAGCCCACGCTGGATGAAAGTAAATAACCTGACTGATTTGCAGCCTTTCAACTCGTGGACAAGTGGTCAGTTGAACCCTGCCTATTACGCAGATTATGCTACCTATTTTGTGAAATGGATTCAGGCACTTGCCGAATACGGAATCGATATTTATTCGGTTACGCCACAAAACGAACCACTGAACCGGGGAAATTCTGCCTCACTGTTTATGGGCTGGGAAGAGCAGCTTGATTTTGTGAAAAACAACCTGGTACCCGCTTTCAAAGCCGCGTCGCTAAATACTAAGATTTACCTGTTCGACCATAACTACAATTACGACAACATGGCCGACCAGAACGATTACCCGGTAAAAATTTACGATGCCGGAATTGATGATGATCTGGTGGCCGGTGCTGCTTACCACAATTATGGTGGAAACAAGGAGGAGCTTATTGATATTCACGAAAAAAATCCTGAAAGAGAACTGATTTTTACTGAAACATCGATTGGCACCTGGAACGATGGCCATAATTTGAGTACCCGTTTAATCGACGATATGCGCGAAGTGGCGCTGGGAACCGTGAATAACTGGTGTAAAGGCGTAATTGTTTGGAACCTGATGCTCGACAGCGATCGCGGGCCAAACCGCGAAGGTGGTTGCCAAACCTGCTACGGTGCTGTTGACATCGACCGGGCTAATTATTCCACCATCACACGCAATTCGCATTATTACATTATCGGTCACCTTTCGTCGGTGGTAAAACCGGGTGCCGCGCGTATCGGAACTTCGGGCTTTTCCGACGCAGGATATTATTATTCGGCTTTCGAAAATACCGATGGAACATACGCAGTAGTGCTGCTAAACAGTAATTCATCTGCAAAAATGATCACTATCGATGATGGAACAAATCACTTCAGTTACGAAGTGCCTGCTAAATCTGTTATTTCATATCAATGGAAAAAATAAAAACTAAGGCAATGAAGAACTTAAAATATTGGATACTAAGCATTATGGCTTTCGTGGTTTTGTCGTGCACCGATGAAGTCAACGAAATTACCCCTGCGGGAAACCCCGTTATGGAAATCGAGGATCAGTTCTCCGATGTTCATTTCGGCGACGTGCTCCCTTTTACCGTGAATGTAAGCGATGACATTTCGCTGTCAACACTTACTGCCGTTTTGTATTTTGGCGAAGAGGAAGTGGAACGGACCACGATACGTACCAAAGAAAACGGCGAATATTCCGGAACAATCGCAATTCCGTTCGAAAAAGACATCCCTGACGGAACAGCGACGCTGGAGTTTGTGCTGCTAAACACCACCTTAAAAAGTGCAACGCAAACTTTTGATGTGCCGATTACACGGGCACAATATCCCTACCTGATCCTGGTAACCGAAACGGCGTCGTACCCGATGCTTCCAACCACCGAATCGAATGTATATGCCGCAACGGAAGCATTTCCATCAACCGACTTGCCGGCTTATATTAAAACACCGGTGGTTGATGACAAGGGAACGGAAATCGTTTTTGGCTGGGAGGCCGGTGCGGTTACAAATGGTGTTTCAACAAACATACCTTTTGTGAGTGCAAGCGCCGGAACCTATTCGGTAACTTTCAATACAAAAACCTACGAAGCCGCTCCTTTCTTCGAAATCTTGCTAAACGGCGAGAAAATGAGCATGGTGGATAAGGAGAATTATCAGATTGATGTTGATTTAACACAGGGAGAAGACATTACAATCGAGGGACTTGGAAACATTGCCGACTGGTGGATCGATGCGGATTACCTGACCAAACAGGAAGACGGCTTGTATTCCTTTGTTCCGATTACAGGAAAATACCGCATTTCTGCCAACCTGGCGCTTCAGTATTTCAGAATAGAAGCTTTGGATGGTAGTTCACCTGCTGTTCTAAATGCCGATGGAACCGGCGCTGTATGGGTGATTGGTGACAATGTTGGTAAACCTTCGTTAGCTGACAAAACGGTTGGCTGGAATACCGACAATGCCTTGTGTATGGCACCAATTGGAGATAAAAAATACCAGCTGACCCTCGTGGGTGGCAAGAATATAAGTACCGATGCCATTAACTTCAAGTTCTTCTACCAAAAAGGTTGGGGCGGAGAATTTGGAGGCGATGCGATTTCAAGTACAAGCGACATTGTTTTTGTTGGCGATGGAGCAAATGGCCGCGACAGTGGTAACCTCGGGTTGGTTTCGGGAGTGACACTGGAAGAAGGTGCAACCTACGTATTCACGGTTGATCTGTCGGCCGGCAACGACCAGGCTGTACTCAGCGTGATTAAGAAATAGAGAAAAGGGAAATAATTAAAGGTTGTGGGCTTCATATAAATTGAAGTCCATAGCCTTTTTGTTTAAGCAGTTTTTCTGAATTTAAATGACAGAACTGCACTCGCTTTCATTTGTCCCAACGAGAGAAATGAAAAATACTTTATAATCTTTTTGTGGTTCAGTAAAAAATAAATACCGAAAATAGTTTAGTAATGATCTTAAAAATTCAGATAAAAAAGTTGGCGAAATTACTGCTGGTTTCTACATTGGCTGCGGGATGCACGAGTCAGGCACCTGAACAAACGGAGGCGCAGCAGATAAAAGCCAAAACAAGTGGTAAGGTGAAGGTTTTTGTAAGCGCCAAAAACACCGATCTAAGGTTAAATGAGGTAGGCGAATACAAATTGCAGGCCAGTGGTCAGCCACTCGAAACACAGCCTTTTGTGCTGGTTGACCCGGCAAAGCAGTTTCAAACCATGGTAGGAATTGGAGCCGCTTTAACCGATGCTTCAGCCGAAACATTTTACAAGATGCCCAAAAATATTCAGCAAGAAATTCTAAGTGCCTTTTTTGATGCCGAAAAGGGGATCGGCTATAATTTTTCGCGCACCAATATTGCCAGTTGCGATTTTTCGAGCGGGTCGTATAATTACATCGAAGAAAACGACTCGGCATTAACTACTTTTAGTGTGGCGCACGACGAAGCATTCCGCATCCCGTTTATTAAAGAAGCCATTCAGGCTGCAGGTGGCGAGCTAAAAATGTTTGTTAGTCCGTGGAGCCCGCCGGCCTGGATGAAAGACAACAACAACGTGCTGCGCGGTGGAAAGTTGCTGGAACAATTTAAACCAGCGTGGGCAAACTACTACGTAAAATTTATCGAAGAATACGAAAAGCATGACATTCCGGTTTGGGGGCTTTCGGTACAAAACGAACCAATGGCAGTGCAAACCTGGGAGTCGTGTGTTTATACAGCTGACGAGGAACGCGATTTCATAAAAAAATACCTTGGTCCCACTTTGGAAAAGAGCGGAATGGGCGACAAAAAACTCATTGCCTGGGATCATAACCGCGACCAGATTTATCAGCGTGCCACTACCATTTTAAGCGATCCGGAGGCTGCAAAATATGTTTGGGGAATCGGCTTCCACTGGTACGAACCCTGGACCGGCGGCGATATGCAGTTTGAAAATGAAAAACTGGTGAACGATGCTTTCCCCGATACAAAACTGATTTTTACCGAAGGTTGTGTTGAAAGTTTCGATTTGAACCGGGTTGACGACTGGTCGCTGGGTGAACGCTATGGTTATTCGATGCTGAACGATTTTAATGCCGGTACCGTTGCCTGGACCGATTGGAATATTCTGCTCGATGAAACCGGCGGGCCAAACCATGTGGGTAATTTCTGCTTTGCACCAATGCATGCAAACACGCAAACCGGCGAGCTGATTTTTACCAACAGCTACTATTACATCGGGCATTTCTCGAAATTTATAAAAGAAGGCGCCCGGCGAATTGCCACCTCATCGAGCCGAACCGATTTGCAGGCAACTGCTTTTATAAATCCCGACGGTTCGCTTGCCGTAATTGTGCTAAACCGTTCGGAAGAAAAGTTCAATTACCGCCTGATGATTGACGGTAAAGCCACAGCGCTTGAAAGCTTGCCACATTCGATTATGACGATGGTAATTTAGAAAGCGAATGAGTATCAGGGGCAACTTCAGGTTATCGAATCAATACTCTGACCAACATGTCTGAAACAACAGTTGGGTTAAAAGAAATACGCGTTTATTACGCAAAATAAAAAAATAAAATAATTCTGAATAAGCATCTGTTCCCAACTTTTCTTTGGAAAAACCGGGATCTCAACTAAATTTGTTGACAACGTTTCAACTACTGTGGAAGATTTTATAACACGATATAATTTTCTTGAACCTGAATTGCAAAAAGAAATTGCCCGGATAGCAGTCAGGAAGACTTTTCAAACCAACGAATCCTTAATTCGTGAGGGGCAGTTTATCTCCAGCTTTCCGCTTGTTATCAAAGGTTTAATCAGGGTATCGCGCACCAGTGATAATGGCAATGAGTTACTGCTGTACTACCTTAAGGAAAACGAGGTTTGCGCCATGTCGCTTACCTGTTGCATGACCCGCCAGATAAGTAACCTAAATGCCGTTGCTGAAGAAGAAACCGAGGTATTGCTTATTCCGGTTGAAATGCTGGATTCATGGATCAGCCGCTATCCGCTTTGGAAACAATTTGTGATGCAAACCTACCAAAACCGCTTCCGCGAACTGATTGATGCACTGGATGCAGTAGCTTTTATGAAACTGGATGAACGCTTGGAAAAGTTTTTTATTGACAGATATAAAAAATCAGGAACAACCACCTTCTCGGGAACCCACCAAACCCTGGCTTTACAACTGAACTCTTCGCGCGAAGTAATTTCCCGCCTGCTGAAAAAACTCGAAAAAGACGGAAAAATAAAACAATCCCGAAATTTTATCGATTTTTCTGGTCTTGTGTGACTTAGATTACATACAGGAACTGAAAGTCTTTATTTCTTTGTGTCAACAATACAAGAACGAAATGTTCATAACTATTGTTTCATAATTTTTTGGGTTATAAAATCGGTTAGTAGTTGAAGGTTGATTAGCCAGGCTGTAGAGTCTGGCTTTTTTTATTCCCTTTCGATTAATGTTAATTTCATATTGAAAACTAATCCTCATTTTTACTTACGATTTATTTATTAAATGCTGATATTTGTCACCTACAGCTACAGAAAGTATCAACTATAAATATTAGCCACATGTTCAAAATCCAGACTTTGAATAAAATTGACCCCGACGGGTTAAAACTTTTCCCACTGGACGAATACGAAATTGCCAGTGAGATTCCGACCCCGGATGCCATTGTACTTCGAAGCTTCAAAATGCACGACATGGAACTACCATCGTCGTTGAAAGCTGTCGCAAGAGCCGGTGCAGGCGTTAACAACATCCCAATCGATAAATGCACCGAAAACGGGATTGTAGTTTTTAACACTCCCGGTGCCAATGCCAATGGAGTTAAAGAAGCCGTTCTTGCCGGAATGCTGATGACTTCGCGCGATTATATCGGTGCCGCCAACTGGGCCAAAACACTGATTGGAGAAGGCGAAAACGTCGCTGCCCTGGTGGAAAAAGGGAAAAATAACTTTGCCGGAGAAGAAATTAAAGGGAAAACGCTTGCGGTAATCGGGCTGGGTGCCATTGGGGTACTGGTGGCGAATGCGGCATCGGCATTACGAATGAAAGTAGTGGGTTACGATCCGTACATGTCGGTAAAACATGCATTGAAACTAAGCCGGGAAGTTACCTGGGTTGAAGGAATTCAATTGCTGCTGGCACAAGCTGATTTTGTGACGATTAATGTACCGCTTACCCCGGAAACCAAAGGATATCTGAACAAAGATAAATTTGCCATGATGAAAGACGGGGTAAAAATCCTGAATTTTGCCCGCGGTGGCCTGGTAAACCATACCGACTTAAAAGAAGCCATTGAATCAGGAAAAGTAGGTGGTTATGTAACCGATTTTCCGGATGAAGAAACACTGAAGATGGACAAAGTTATTTCAATACCTCATCTTGGTGCTTCTACCAAAGAATCGGAAACCAACTGCGCGATTATGGCTGTGGAGCAGGTACGCGATTACCTCGAAAACGGAAACATCAAAAACTCGGTGAACTTTCCGGCAGCAGAAATGGAACGTGCAGGCGGTGCACGAATTCTTATTGCCAACCGAAACGTACCCAATATGGTGAGTCAGATATCAAGTATTTTGGCTGCAAAAGGGTACAACATCGATCATATGCTCAACAAAAAATACCAGGATATTGCTTATAACATTATTGATGTAAGCTCCAAAACCATTGATTCGTCAGTAAAAGAAGAATTGATGAAAGTGGAAGGAATCTTTATGGTTCGGGTAATAAACGGCTAAAAAAATATCGCTTATTTATAAAAGGAAGTCTTTCAAGCAAAGGCTTCCTTTTTTATTTTCTGATACGAGTGTTAAAAGAATAATGGATAACCGGTGGACTTACCGGATTAAATAGAAATTACAAAGGGGAAAAATAGATCATTCAAGGAGTTTTAGTATTGAATTGGGTAAGCAACAAAAAGCAATATCCTTTTGTCTTATCTAACAGATTTTTACGCTTTGTTTTAGCCTAAAACATAAACATTGGAAGGGCATTTCCGAAAAAAGATTGGGTGTGAACCTCACTGCCTACTTTTAGCAAGTACGTAATACACGAATAAAATTCGCAAATAATACCATAAAGTCACGAAGTTCACAAAGCTTAAGTTAATACCATTTCTTCACCTTCGTGTGCTTAGTGGTAAGAAAATGAACTGCCACCGAAGCAACTGCAGTAATTAAAAATGACAACAAATTGCAGGCTTTTACTCCACCTGCTTTTCAATGTGACCCAGAATAATTCTCATCTTCGCAATATAAAATCATAAATTATCATTAACATCAGAAAATAAGGCAATTGATCTCCCTCATTTTTGTTAATTTTGGCACTCCTGTCCGTACCTGATAGTTATGAATTAAAAATCTAAAAATGAGTAAAAGTATCGAAGTAAAAGCAGCCGACAACATTCGAATTCTTGCGGCGTCAATGGTTGAAAAAGCAAAATCGGGCCATCCCGGAGGAGCAATGGGCGGCGCCGATTTTGTAAACATCCTTTATTCCGAATTCTTGAATTACGACCCGTCAGATATGACATGGGCAAACCGCGACAGGTTTTTCCTTGATCCCGGCCACATGTCTCCGATGTTGTATTCAGTTCTTGCTTTAGGCGGATTTTACAGTATGGACGACTTGTCCAATTTCCGCCAATGGGGAAGCATTACTCCCGGCCATCCGGAAGTAGATGTGGCCAGAGGAGTTGAAAATACTTCCGGTCCGCTTGGCCAGGGACATGCAATGGCAGTAGGCGCCGCAATTACCGAACGCTTTTTGGCAGCCCGTTTTGGTGAATGGATGACACACAAAACCTACGCTTTTATTTCGGATGGTGGTGTTCAGGAAGAGATTTCTCAGGGTGCCGGCCGAATTGCTGGATTTTTAGGTTTGAGCAATCTGATAATGTTTTACGATTCGAACGACATTCAGTTATCCACCGAAACCAATGCCGTTTCGATGGAAGATACAGCAAAAAAATACGAAGCCTGGAACTGGAAAGTTATTACGATTGAAGGAAATAACGTTGAACAAATCCGTGCGGCACTTAAAGAAGCAAATGCAGAAACAGAGCGGCCAACGCTGATTATCGGAAAAACGATTATGGGCAAAGGAGCGCTGACTGCCGATGGAAGCAATTTCGAACGCAAATGTTCTACACATGGAATGCCGCTGGGGGAAGCCGGTGCTTCTTTCGAAAAAACGATAGCAAACCTGGGTGGCAACCCTGAAAATCCGTTTGTAATTTTCGACGATGTAAAAGCTTTATATGAAAAACGCAAAGCAGAATTAACCGCAGCGGCAGCAGCCAAAAAATCGGTTCAGGCTGAGTGGGAAGCTGCAAATCCCGAACTGGCAGCTAAATTTGCGACCTTCTTCTCAAAAGAAGCTCCCGCTTTCGATTTCTCAAAAGTGGAACAAAAAGCCAATACGGCTACCCGCGCAGCGTCATCAACGGTTCTTGCCGCTTTTGCCGACGAAATCGAAAATATGATCGTTGCCTCGGCTGACCTATCTAATTCGGACAAAACTGACGGATTTCTGAAAAAGACCACGTCTTTCACTAAAGGGGATTTTAGCGGAGCATTCTTCCAGGCCGGAGTAAGCGAACTTACTATGGCAACCATCATGAACGGAATGGCTTTGCACGGTGGGGTAATTCCGGTGTGCGGGACTTTCTTTGTTTTTTCTGATTACATGAAACCAGCCGTTCGTTTATCTGCCTTGATGGAACTTCCTGTAAAATTTGTTTGGACACACGATGCTTTCCGCGTAGGAGAAGACGGCCCTACACACCAACCGGTAGAGCAGGAAGCACAGATTCGCCTGATGGAAAAACTGAAAAACCACAAGGGGCACAACAGTACACTGGTACTTCGTCCGGCTGATGCCAACGAGGCTACAGTAGCCTGGAAAATGGCACTCGAAAACACTTCTACCCCATCCACATTAATCCTTTCGCGCCAGAATATCAAAAATCTTCCGGTGAATGGCGATGCTTACACCTCGGCTTTACAAGCTGAAAAAGGGGCTTATGTGGTTCTGCAACCCGAATCAACTCCCGATGTTGTACTTTTGGCAAGTGGTTCGGAAGTTTCAACACTGGTTGCCGGGGCTGAATTGCTTTCGGAAAGAGACGGTTTGAAAGTACAGGTGGTTTCTGTTCCTTCAGAAGGAGTTTTCAGAACACAATCAAAAGACTACCAAAACACTGTTCTTCCGATTGGAATACCACGCTTTGGCATGACTGCCGGCTTACCCGTAACACTTGAAGGCCTTGTTGGCGAGAATGGAAAAATCTGGGGACTGGAATCGTTCGGATTTTCGGCGCCTTACACCGTGCTGGATGAAAAACTCGGGTTTAATGGAGAAAACGTTTACACGCAGGTAAAACAAATGTTAGCCTAATCGGCAAAATAATAATAAGTGAGAGGTGCTTCCGACGGGGAGCACCTTTTTTTTGAAAGTCAATTTTTAAAAATATCCAACAAAATCCGGGGAGTTAGATATTTGGCATTAAAAAATAAATGATTAATCGTTTTGTATAGAACAGCATGTTTTTACGTCATGCTGAACTTGCTTCAGCATCTCCTGCCTATTGTTAATCAGTAATTTATGGGTGAGACCCTGAAACAAGTTCAGGATGACGTTCTAATTATGACATATTACAGACAATCAAAAAAATAAAACAAATCCCGGAAAGAAGTATCCAGCTTAACTTTCATTTCTATTGGTGATCCCCGGGATTATGATTGTTTTGTGAAAGCCTGTGGCAATACCTCTCGGTAAAAATTCATCCTTTGTTCCTGTTCTCAGTAAATCAAGGCCTCCAGCCAACCATCCAGCCAACTTCAAATTTATCGATCAGCATTCCAAAATATTCACCCCAAAAAGTTTTCTGCATGGCCAAGGTTACCAGGCCTCCTGCTGATAAGGCATTGAATAATCTGTCGGCTTCCTTTTTTGATTCGGCGCTAACGGATACCGAGAAATTATTTCCAACCTTGTGTTGGGCAGACCAATCTCCATCCCCATCACTTCCCATTAGTACGGTTTCGTTGCTAACCGGGAGTGAGATGTGCATAATTCGTTCGGATAATTCGCTGTCAGCAGCAGGTTGCCCCTCCACCTGAGGCATATCTTTAAAACGGCTGATCATTTGAAACTCTCCGCCAAATGCACTTCTATAGAAATTGAAAGCCTCTTCGCAATCGCCATTAAACAACAGGTAAACATTAATTTTAGCCATATTGGTTTGTTTTATACATTGAAAGACACAACAAGGTATAAAACCAATTTGTTTTTTGAAAACCGAAAATGTAAGAAGCTGAGAAGAAAAGGGAAAAACAGCTAAAACTGATAATAAACTCCGGTATAAAGCCCCAAACGATAGGGTTTATAAACCACGTCGGGATTGGTATTAATGGAGTTAAGGTAATAATTAAAGCGTGGTTCAACCGCCAGTGAAATATGTTTGTTCAATGCGTAATTAACTCCAAGACCTACTGTTCCAGATATATTGAGTGTGGAAATATCCTCTGTACTGCCAATTCGTTGCCGGTCTCCGTTATTCTCAATATAAGCATTGTTACCTACAACCAGTCCGGCGTTAAAACCACCCACTATATCAATCCCAAACTTTTTATCCAAAACATTGTATCGCAAATACAGAGGTATTTCAACAAAATCGAAGGCCTGAGAGAATTGCCCATCGGTGGTGAGAACCGAAGGATAGTCATCATTTTCAAGCGTATTGGATAATGCAAGTGTTGCATTTGTAGGCGTATTGGTGATATTCACCACACCGGCAGTTGTATTCATCACAATATTTCCCTGATCCACTTCAACAGCTGATGAAAACATTTGATCACCGGAAATTCTCTCGGGTTGCCCTGATGCATAATCAAAAGAAGGATCGGCCGCATAAAGGCGATCAGATGATCCGGATCCGGAACCTGATTTTATGCCGTTTTTTGAATAATAAACCCCTGTTTCCACACGCAAGCGCTCGTTGGTTTTATATTGAACCGACAAGCCTCCGCCCAGGTTTGCCGCTCCTTCGGTTGAACCCGAAGACAAACTTCGTGCATACTGATTACTGTGAGATGCTTTGTGGGATGCATATCCGGGAGAAACATTGGCACCAATTACCCAGCCGGTTTCTGCCTGTACATTCTCTTTCATATCCCTGGCATTGGCTGCCATCAACCTACGGTCGGCATCGCTTATTTCATCTACAGTTTGCACGGTGTTTCTGCCGGAAGTACGAATATCCATTTGAGAAAGCCCGGTTTTCTGATCAACTTTTGCATACCCCCTGATACTCTTCATTAAACGATAAGAAATGCGTTCAAATGTTTCGCTTAAGTCTGTTTCTGCCTGCTCTTTCTGTATATTTTCTGCTACCAGCACCGTCGCAAGTCCTGTTTCGTCCCTTCGTGTCGTCACATCAGTTTCAGAGTCAGCTTCCCCGTTGCTGACTTCCTCCTTTTTTACTGATGTATTTTTATCCAGGTCTTTGTTTGTTACCGGTGCCTGCTGAACAGAAGCCTGATGATCGTTAAGTTTTTGCGATACATCGTCGGCCCTGTTGTTTACAAGCCAGCCTGCAATAAAAGCAAAAATCACCACCGCCGCGGCAGAAATCCAACCCATATAAATCATTCGGGCTTTTCTTCGCTTTGCAGCCATCTGCTCCTGAATGTTGGTCCAAACATGTGCAGGAGGCTCCACCGAAAAGCCGTCAAACTTATCGCGGATCAATTTGTCCATATTTTCTTTTTCACTCATTAAGCCGAATTATTACTTTTTTCCCTCTCGCCATGCAGCGCTTTCACTTTCACTTTTAATATTTCCCGGGCACGTGCAAGGTTCGACTTGGAAGTCCCCTTTGAAATCCCCATCTCACGGCTAATCTCTTCATGATTCATTCCCTCCATCACATAAAGATTGAAAACCATGCGGTACCGGGGAGGCAATTCTCTGATCAATGCCAGGATCTCCTGTGCCGAAATATCGTCCATTATTTCATCGGAGTATTGTTCATTCTCAAAAACAGAAACATCTTCCACTGGGTACATTACCTGTTGTTTTCTGAATTTTTCCAACGAAACATTTACCATTATTCTCCTTATCCATCCTTCAAAAGAACCTTCGTGCCTAAAACTTTTTATACTCGAAAAAACCTTAATAAAACCTTCCTGCAGGTTATCTTCCGCCTCTGTATTATCACGTGAATAGCGCAGGCATACTGCAAACATTTTGGATGCAAACATGCGATACAACTTTTCCTGGGCACGCATTTTGCCCGAGGCACACTCTGCTATTATATGTTTCAGGTCTTCCAAAGTCTGATGCAAATGTGCCGTAAAAGTAAGTAATATTGCCGATTTGCATCGCTCCTTTACTCCCTCCCATTTGCAGATTGATTACACGGTTAATTCTACTAATTCATCCAATAGATGTTGTAAGATGAAAAAAGGTTGCGTTGTTATAAAAAAAACAGAAATTTTATTTCAGCCAAACGAATCAAAATTATCTGGCATTTTCAAAATTTACCCTTTTTCTTATAAAAGTTTATGGTAGTACGCAACCTTTTTGCCCCAGGATACATCTTGCCAATATATTTTGAATTTGAGATTATTCCGGAAGCAAGATTTAACAGACGAAATATGAAGATTAAAAAGACTAAAACAAAGTTTATTTCGTTTTAAGACAAAGCCATGAGACAATTCACTTTAATACTTCTATTATTTTTTGTTGTGTTATCGGGTTGCAACGACGACGAGAATCCGATCAATCTTGCTGAAACCGGAACAGTTTTAGATTACGCAGGTACATCGGGCTGCGGTATCGTTATTCAACTCGATAACGGAAGTACCATTCGCCCCATGTACTACCCCGATGGATTTACTTTTTCTGAAGGACAACGTGTTTTGGTAGAATACTCAAAACTGAAAAATGTTGTAAGTGCGTGCGATGAAGGTACTGCCTGCGAGCTTACCTATGTAGAGGAATTATCCTGCGCACCTTATGTTAATCTCTATTTTGAGAATTACGATAGTCTTTCACGCGATCCGGTGCACATGCACGAAGTTTATATGGACGCCGATTGCCTCTATCTTAAACTTTCGTATGGTGGTGGTTGTCAGGAACACACCATCACACTGGCACGCCTCCATTCGATAAACGATAACGACGAAGTGCCGGTATTCGAAATCAGGCACAATGCCAACGACGATCTCTGTGAAGCCTGGTTTACCCGCGAATTCCGATTCGACCTCAGCAGTTTACGCGAAGAAGGAAAAAGCAAATTTACGCTGGGAACCAAATTGATTAACGGAGACATTTATAACAAAACTTTTGAATTAGATTAGGAATGGTATTCCTATATTTTGTTGCACAGTTAGTTCTGGAAAGCTGCTTCGCTTGATGCAGCTTTCTTTTTTGAACAAATTTTTAAAAGCTCAAACAATTCATTCATTCACTTTCGGCAAAAACCTTTTTGTCTTATATTGCAAACAAAACCTAAATAAGTTTTCCATGAAACAGATTTTCTTCCTTTCTTTTATATTACTGATCCTGATTGCTTTTTCTTCATGCGATACAACTGAAGTATCTACAACTACCCTATCAATAAAAGTTCCGGTTGCGGTAGAAGATACCACAAGTACAGTGACAAAATCAGAAATAGTGGGCTACCCGTTTTCCGGGTCGCTAACTGATTCATTGACAAACAATGAATTTCTGGACAATCTAAAATCGCTGAAAATAGAAGATTTTTATGTCAACTTTAAAGGCATTCAAAACAACCAGAGTATTGATACAATCAATATTTCGGTTGAAGGCGTGGGTATCATTGCAACACTCGAAGACATTACTTCCTCAAACCTGGCCCCCCAACCGGAAATTAACAGCTCCATATTGGTACTAATTGGAAATATATTGCGGGCGGAACAACAACTAACCGTTTCTGTTTCGGGGACAACAAATGCCGCTCCTATGAATTTTGTTGTTGAAACCTATTTCGTTCTGAGCGTTGAAACCAGTCTTTAGAAGATTTACATAATCAAGGAATTAAAAAGCTACTTCTTACGTCAGGAAGTAGCTTTTTAATTTGTAAGCATCACTAAAAAAGGGTGCAGATTTATATCCACACCCTTTATGAAGTTATGATGTTATTGGTTTAAAAAATGCTGTATGAAATACCTGCCGAGAAACTCATGGTTGTTTTCTGGTAACTTTCGTTGTAATTACCAAAAGTAGGATCTTCAAATGTTACCGTCTCTTTCTTATAGAAAGTATTCAGCATACCGGCATCCAGCGTAATCCGGTCGGTGAGTTTCCAGCTTATACCGCCGGCAAGTGTATGCGACGAATTACTAAAACTAAAATCACTTTGATACGAATCGCCAACCCCCATTTCCGATTTCAATCCACCAACGCTAATCGCGAATTTATCGCTTAAGTTAAACTGCAACCCCAGCGCCAGTTCGTAGTAATTATTATCGATTTCGCGCGGAACAGACATTCCTGTAGTTTGGTAACGAACATTATTACCGTAACTAACTTTTTTGTCGAAATACAGGTTATACGATAATTGAGCTTCCAGCCATTTCAAACCACGATATCCAACACCTGCCGTAAAAATTGCGGGCACGTCATTTTGAGTTTTAGCTCCGTCGGGAAACAAGCCCATTTCATCAATCGTGGTTTCATTTTCGAGTTTCATATAGGTTTTATGCTCGTATTTTAAAGCAATATTCCAGTCTTCGTTGGGGTTAATATTCACACCAATAATTGGCGTAAATCCCATTCCTTTTTGTTTTACATCCACTTCTTTATCATTCATCGATCCGGAAGTTTGAGTTAAAACACCGGCAGTTGCGTTTAACTGGTCAGCGTTTGCCTGAAAAGTAGGACTTGCCTGTACATAAGCGGCATGTATTTGATTTAAGTTCATTACGCTGATCATTTCAGGAGATACGCCCGCATATACCAATCCGGCTTCAATCTGGGCTTTTTGTTGAGCGTTAAGCATATTGGCTCCTTCCAACTGAGCCAAAGTATATGAACCTCCCGCGTCAAGAAACGGGCTTAATGTTTCAGGCATATCAGCGGCTGCCTGCATTGCTGATGCAAAAGTGCCAACCTGTGTTGCAGCTCCGGTTAACCAGGCTGCTGCCGGCGTATTGTTTACCATAATGCCGGTGATCGAACCTTTATACGTATTAACCGATGGCATTACACGCACACCGCCATAAACAGAAAAAACCTTATTTATTTCGTAAGTTGCCCCCAACTGAATTCCCCAGAAAATGGAAGATGCTTCCAATTTCATATTCATATCGTAGCTATTTACTGCCAAGGCCGGACTAACATCAGACAAAGCAGCCAAAGAAGGAACTATTTTAGATACCGGAATTTCAAAAGATGGTAATCCATTATCGAAATTCGCAGTTCCGCCACCACCTACCGGGCCAACACCTAATGAAAAGGCCCATTTATCTTTCTTGTAAACACCATACAAATCAGGGAAAACCGGGATGGTTGTCTCGCCTTCGTAATACGAATTATTCAGATAAGAAAAATCGGAGTTTATTTTTCGTTTCTGAAAAATGGTTTGACTGTAAAAGGCAAAATGCCATCCATCCTGCAAACTGGTTAAACCTGCAGGATTATAAAACACCCCATCGATGTTGAGAGAAGCATTACGAGACAACATCCGTACATATTGTGCACTTTGATTGTAGTTAGTTAGCAAACCTCCGGCAAACGCGGTTTGAAGCAGCATAACCAATGCTGCGGCTAAGGCTAGTTTTTTCATGTAGATAACTTTAATTCGTTGATTTTTACCCAAATATAAAATATAACAACGGGCAATAATCCGGTACTTGTAGCTGATTTTGAGGGTCAAATATAGAATTAATTATGATGATACAAAACATTCCGGTCTGATAAACAACAGCTTATAGTATTTTAGAAGAATAACGTCAATTGGTCGAAATATAAACATAAAAAAAGCCCGCAGTTTCCTGCAGGCTTTCAGCAATATCGTACTTTATCAAATATGTATTACTTCGTCGTATGCAGCAGCTGCCGCTTCCATTACCGCTTCGCTCATTGTTGGATGCGGATGGATTGTTTTAATCAATTCGTGACCGGTAATTTCGAGTTTTTTGGCTACTACCATCTCTGCAATTATTTCAGTCACATTACCGCCAATCATATGAGCACCAAGTAGTTCGCCATATTTTGCATCAAAAATTAGTTTTACAAAACCGTCTTTCTGACCTGCCGCACTTGCTTTTCCGCTCGCTGAATACGGGAATTTTCCAATTTTCACTTCATAGCCGGCTTCTTTAGCTTTTGCTTCGGTAAGTCCAACCGATGAAATTTCAGGGCTGGTATAAGTACATCCCGGAATATTGGAGTAATCGATTGGTTCAGGATTCATTCCTGCAATTTTCTCAACACATGCAATTCCTTCGGCCGATGCAACATGCGCAAGTGCCGGCCCGGCAACAATATCACCAATGGCATAAACGCCTTCTACATTTGTACGGTAATATTCATCTACTTTTACACGTCCGTTTTCCAATGCAATGCCCAATTCTTCCAGCCCAATCCCTTCAGTATTCGGTGAGATACCAACCGCAGAAAGGACCACATCAGCCTCCACAACTTCTACTCCTTTTTTGGTTTTGATACTTACTTTGCATTTGTCTCCCGAAGTATCCACATTTTCAACCGATGAACCAACCATTACGGTCATTTTCGATTTTTTGAAATTACGTTCCAATTGTTTTGCAACTTCCTCATCTTCATTCGGAACGAGCGTTGGCATAAATTCAACCAAAGTCACCTTGGTACCAATGGTATGATAAAAATAAGCGAACTCGCTGCCAATGGCCCCTGAACCAACAACTACCATACTTTCGGGTTGTTTTTCGAGCGAAAGTGCTTTTCGGTAACCGATGATTTTTTCACCGTCTTGCGGAAGATTTGGTAACTCACGTGAGCGAGCACCTGTTGCCAGGATGATATGCTTTGCAGTATAAGTGGTTTTCTTTCCGGCTTCGTCAGCAACTTCAACAGTGTTTTTACCGCTGAGTTTTCCCCAACCAAAAATCGACTCCACTTTATTCTTTTTGAACAAAAATTGAATGCCTTTGCTCATTCCTTCTGCAACACCGCGGCTGCGTTTTACCATGGCTTCAAAATCAGGTTTTATTTCTCCTGAAATCGCTACCCCATAGTCGGCACCGTGTATTGCGTACTCAAAAGCCTGAGCACTTTTTAATAACGATTTTGTTGGGATACAGCCCCAATTTAAACAAATACCTCCAAGGTTTTCTTTTTCGACAACAGCTACTTTCAATCCCAGCTGCGAAGCACGAATGGCAGCCACATATCCGCCGGGACCACTGCCAATAACTATTACATCGTAATTCATTTTTATTATTTTTTTATCTATGGTTTTCTATCTGAATATTCTTCCTTTGTTTTGCTGATTGCATAACAGGGAAAGATGTTTTTCTGTCTGTTTCCTGATTTTGATTTTAAGTTATAATAACACCTCTTTCCCTGAAAGGTTTTCCAAATTTAATGCTTTTAATGCAATTCAGAATCCTGCACTGTACGGGTTCAAATTTGATCCTTGCTCAATTGTGGCTTATCTGCAAAAAATCAAGCCGAAAATTCGACAACTGCTACTTAAGTTTAGAATACAACTCAAGCAATTCGCCAGCTGCCACAAAGGAACTCATCGCGTCGTTTTTTACATAGTTTTCCAGCACCTTTAGTTTCTCTTTTATTTCAGGATGATCGTAAAAATTTCGTTTAAGCTGCTCTTCAATGGTTTCGTGCATCCAGTAAGTTGCCTGTTCATTTCTTAATTGAAAAAAATGGCCCGAATTGATTGTTTGTTTTTTGTATTTCTCAACTTGTTCCCAAATTGCTTCAATGCCGGTTTTATTGTAGGCAGAGCAGGTAAGTACCTGTGGCTCCCATTCCGATTCTTTAGCCGGAAATAAATGAATCGCATTTTTGTATTGTGCCTTTGCTATTTCAGCCTTTTCAATATTATTTCCATCGGCTTTGTTGATGGCAATCAGATCGGCCATTTCCATAATACCCCGTTTTATCCCCTGTAGCTCATCGCCGGCGCCGGCCAACATCAGTAAAAGGAAAAAATCGGTCATGGAATGTACGGCTGTTTCGCTTTGTCCAACCCCAACTGTTTCAATAAAAATATGGTCGAAACCAGCTGCTTCGCAAAGAATAATTGTTTCCCTGGTTTTACGGGCTACTCCACCCAGTGAACCTGCTGACGGACTGGGCCGGATATAGGCATTTTTATCACCCGACAATTCTTCCATCCGGGTTTTATCTCCCAAAATACTTCCTTTCGAACGTTCGCTGCTGGGATCGATTGCCAGCACTGCCAGTTTTCCGCCTGTTGAGGTAATGTACCCACCCATGGCTTCAATAAATGTACTCTTCCCAACTCCTGGAACACCTGTAATACCAACACGAACCGATTTGCCACTATGAGGCAGACACTTTTGGATAATTTCCTGCGCAATTTGCTGGTGTTCGCGCTTTGAACTTTCGACCAGTGTTACTGCTTTACTTAATAAAGTAATGTTACCCTCTAAAATTCCTTTCACATAGTCATCGGCCGGCAACAACTTCCGTTTCTTATTTAAAAAGCGTTTTACAGAATCGCCATTTACCACTTCGGGCTGCTCAATTCCGGCATTTACTATCAACCCGCCGTAAGCCGGATCGTTTTCTATATGATGATGGTTATCTTTCTTTTCTGACATTTTCATTGTAAATATGGACTTCAAAAATACGATAAAATAAAGACAGGCTCCGGACAGGGCATAAAAAAGAAGGTGCTGAAGATTTACACCCTCAACACCTTCGTATTTTATTGACATTAAATTCGCTTAACCTGCAGTAGCTATTACGTTGCTAGAAATGCGCAAAGTTGTGGTTGAATTCTTTGGATCGTTGGTAATAACTGTAATTGATTTGCTTTGACGGCCACGTTTACCACGCGAATCAAAAGTAACCTCAATCGGGGCAGTTTCTCCGGGTGCAATAACCTTTTTAGAAGGGGCAACAGCGGTACAACCGCAAGAAGACCGCACACGACGAATCAACAGATCGCTTTTTCCGTTATTGGTCAAATTGAAAGTATGTGATCTCTTTTCGCCCTGTTTCATATCACCAAAATCGAAAGAAGTCGGCTCGTATTTGGCAGCCGGTGCGTTGGCAATTTGTTCAGCCGTAAGATTCGAAAAATCTTCTTCGATGGTAGCACTAACGCCTACCGAATTTTTATAATCGTTGCTCCCGTTTAACGACAGGTAAATTCGGTGCGAGGCAAATCCGTAAGTATCCACTTTTTTCGAATCGTAAGTAACAATCAATTTACCTTTACTGTGCGCCGGAATGGTTGATGGCTCAGCTTTTGCGCTAAGGTGCCCCGGCACTGTACGGAATCCTACTTCAACAGGAGCATTGGTATCATTCACCAATTCCAGTTCTTTGGTTGATGTTTCACCCATTTTTAGTTTTGCAAACGAAAGGTAGTTGGTTTTCACACGTAAACTTCCAATGGTTCTTGGGTACTCTTCGGCAAGTGTTTTCTCGCGTGGAGCTACTGTTCCTGATATTTTTAAAATAACGGTTGAATTTTCGGCATTAGAACTAACTGTTACGGTTTTATTAAAAGTTCCGGGACGATTTTTTGGATTGTAACTAACGCTAATTGAACCACTTCCACCGGGAGCAACCGGTTCGCGTGTCCATTTTGGGGTGGTACAACCACACGACGCACGCACATTCGACAATACCAAAGGAACATCGCCATTGTTTTTAAAGCTAAATGTGGTGGTTTGAATCCCGTCTGATTCTTTGAAAGAACCAAAGTTATGGCTCGATTCATCAAATTCAATTTTTGCTTTCCCCTGTGCCACTGCAAAATTGCATGCAATAACCAGCGAAAAGACGGTCAGCAATTGTAAAATCTTTTTCATAATAAATATTTTAAATTTGTTCGGTAATCTACATTTCAGTTAAACAAATGTAGGAAGGGTTTCGCGCAATGCTGTTAATTAAGCTCAATATTTTGTTAATGAGTTGTTAACCCGCCGAAACGCAGGCAAAAATTCGTAGTTTCGTTAAGGTGCCAACACTAAAAAACAAATGAAAGGCAAAACTCTGAAATATATTATTTTACTGGCAACCGTTTCCATTGCCGGGGTATTTTTGATTCAGTTTGCCTTTATCCGCTATTCTTACCAGCTATCGGAAAAGCAATTTACTGAAAGCGCAAGTGTTGCACTAAAAGAAGTTGCCTGGCAAATTATGCTGGCTACCGGAACTACAGGAAATTTCGAAAGCATTACACCGGTAGAAGTAATCTCCGACAATACTTACCTGGTAAATGTTGGCGTACTTTTCGATAAAGAACTACTCTTGCCAAACCTGGAAGAACAACTTAAAAAGCACGACATTTATTACGGTTTTGAATTTGCCATTTACAACCCCCAGGAAGAGCAAATGGAAGAAGGAACCATGATCAATGCCAAAGGTGAAGCACTTTCAACCAGCTATACTTTTCCTTTAAATGAAAAATACATCTATTATTTTGCCATTCATTTTGCCGATAAACGGGCTTATTTTAATTCACGTCTTTCAATTTGGTATTTCCTTACCGGCTTATTGGTTCTGGTGGTTTTCTTTTTTGGTTATACTTTATCGGTTATTATACGGCAACGCCAGCTTTCAGAGGTACAGAAAAACTTTATTAACAACCTTACCCACGAATTAAAAACCCCCATTTCATCCATTGCCTTGTCGGCAAAAGTACTGGCAGAAGAAAATATTATTGAAACACCCGGCCGGCTTTATCAATATGCAAAAATAATTCAGGACCAGAATGTACGCCTGATGAAAAACGTTGAAAAGGTGCTGAATCTCGCGTCGATTGAGAAAAGCCGGATACATTTAAACCGGGAGAATATTGATTTAAACTCGTTTATTGAAAAAAACTGTGCTTTGTTCCGCCAAAGTGATAACGGGCAAAAACTAGATATCCAAATCGAGTTTAACAAACTACACCCGACAATAAATGCGGATAAGTTTCATTTTGCCAATTTGCTTAGCAATGTGCTGGAAAATGCCGTGAAATATTGTGAAACAAGTCCCCAAATGAAGATAAGCCTAACCAACAATAAAAAACACTGGCTATTGAGTTTTGCCGATAATGGCATCGGCATTGGGAAAGAATACCGCAAGAAAATTTTTAAAAAATTTTACCGAATTCCAACGGGCAATGTTCACAATGTAAAAGGCTTCGGGCTTGGCCTCGATTATGTTTATAAAATTGTTAAAGCCCACCGTTGGAAAATCAACGTGAGTGAGAATCCAAAAGGAGGAAGTATTTTTACGATTATTATTCGCAAATAAAATGAATGAGACAGCCTTTAAAATCCTGCTGGTAGAAGACGACGAAGCTTTACGCTTTATTGTAAAAGACAACCTGGAGCAAAACGGTTTTGCTGTGTCGGCAGCCGAAGACGGAGAAATTGCTTTGCAACGTTTTGAACAGGCCAGTTTTGACCTGATCATCCTTGATGTAATGCTCCCAAAAATTGACGGTTTTCGGGTGGCAGAAAAAATCCGCACAAAAAACGATCAGGTACCCATTATCTTCTTAACTGCCCGCAGCATGACCGAAGATAAAATAAAAGGCCTCAGCATTGGCGGCGACGACTATATCCCAAAACCATTCAGCATGGAGGAACTGTTGCTGAAAATTAAAATATTTCTTCGCCGGAGTCAATCTCAGCCATTCACCAAAACAACAGCCGATGGCTTTATTCAAATCGGGAAGTTTCAATTTCAACCCGAAGACCTCTCTCTGAGTATTGGTAACGAATCGAGAAACCTTACATTAAAAGAAGTTGAGCTGCTTCGTTATTTTGCAGAGCGCCCTAATAAGGTGTTAAGCCGAAACGAAATTCTGGAAGAAGTTTGGGGTTCAGACGACTACTTTTTAGGCCGAAGCCTGGATGTATTTATTTCGCGGCTTCGTAAATATTTAAAAGACGATCCGGCAGTAAAAATTACCAACCTGCACGGCATTGGTTTTCGTTTCTCGGTAAAACAAGAAGAACAAAAAAATTAACGTTATGACCGCAGGACAAATAGTTATACTCATAATAATTGGTTTATTTTCAGGTGTTTTGTCAGGTGTTTTTGGTATTGGCGGCGCCATTATTGTAATCCCCGCACTCGTTTTTATTATTGGCCTTTCGCAACACGAGGCACAAGGAACCAGCTTGGCTTTTATGCTTCCTCCGGTCGGGATTCTGGCCACCTGGAATTATTGGAAAGCCGGATATGTAAACTGGAAAATTGCCCTGATCCTTTCCCTCACATTTGTTGTCGGGGCTTATCTTGGTTCGCATTTTACTGTTCATATCTCCGACAAAATGCTGCGAAAGCTGTTTGGGGTATTGATGATTTTGGTTGCCATCAAACTCATCTTTTCAAAATAGGTAACCAACTGTAACAGAACTTTAAAGCAAGCGGGAAGAAATTCGCCGAAAAATACATCTTAGTTTTGGCGGAATTAAAAAAAAGACTATTTTTGCAGTCCGAAAATTTTAGAAGTAACAAGTAAAACTCTATAGAAATGAAACGTACATTTCAGCCATCGAACAGAAAAAGAAAAAACAAGCATGGGTTCAGAGAAAGAATGTCCACTGCTAATGGTCGTAAAGTATTGAAAGCCCGCAGGGCTAAAGGCCGGAAAAAACTGACTGTTTCGGATGAACCGAGACATAAAAGATAAGTAGTATCTTCAAAGATTTTGCGGGAAGGTAAAGAAGTTGATTTCTTTACCTTTTCGTGTTTATGGATATCTGCCAACCTTTAAAGCCTCCCGGCAACACTCTTTTTAAGCCTATCAGAATTTTCATGCAGGTTTCGCTGATTATTTCCTTTCAACATACTTTTTTTGACTTATTTTTGTTTCCTTAAACAGATCGACAAAAACAGGTATGAGTCTTAAAAAATTCTTGGTCAGCCGGATCTTTTGGATCAATCTACTTATTGCTATTGTTTTAGTATCAGCAATTATCGCAGTTACGCTTAGCAGCCTGAAAAGCTATACGCATCATGGCATTTCGTACAATGTGCCGAATTTTTCGGGAATGACCTTTAACGAAGCAAAGGAAGTGGCCGGGGCTACACTTCTAAAAGTTGAACTGCTTGATTCGGTTTACGACAAAACCGTTCAACCCGGAGCTGTTGTCGATCAGGTACCCAAAGCCAACCAACAGGTAAAAGAAGGACGTTTGATCTACCTCACAATCAACGCCAATGAAGCCGAGATGGTGCACATACCGAAACTTACCGATATTTCGTTCAGACAAGCCCAGGTACTACTGGAAAACTGTGGGCTGACAATCGACAGCATCAGCTATCAGCCATCAGAATATACCGATTTGGTACTAAGTGCATTTCAGGGAGAGAAAGAACTGGCAGAAGGAGACCGGCTTGAGAAAGGAAGTTCGGTTACCCTGGTTGTTGGACAAAGCCGTGGTAATATGGAAACTCTTTTACCCGATTTAAAAGGTTTGTTTTTTGAAGAAGCACGCACTATACTTACCGATGCCCGGCTTAATTTGGGCGTTGTTATTTACGATCCGTCCATCAGCACACAGGAAGATTCGCTAAATGCCAGAATCTGGAAACAGATGCCGGATAACAAACTGGTACAAAAAGTTTACCTCGGGAGTTCGGTTGATCTCTGGCTCACCGTAGATACTGAAAAACTGGCAACTGATGAAGTTACAGCACACTAAAATATGACAGAATACACTGAAGATAACGAAGAATTAGAAGAGGAGGAAGGTGGCCTTTATGAGCACTTTCGACTATCGGTTGATGCAGGGCAATCCGCTGTCCGTATCGACAAGTTTCTGGCAAACAGAATAGAAAATGCCTCAAGAAGCCGTATTCAGGCTGCTGCCGATGCCGGAAATATTCTGGTAAACGGCGAAGCAGTAAAATCGAATTATAAGGTAAAACCCAACGACGATATCCAAATCGTGATGGATTACCCAAGGCGAGAGCTAAAAATTATTGCTGAAGATATTCCGCTCAATATTGTTTACGAAGACGATCAACTGGTTGTCATTAATAAACCTCCGGGGCTGGTTGTTCATCCCGGGCACGGGAATTATTCGGGAACACTGGTAAATGCTCTGGCTTATTACTTTAAAGATTTGCCATTGTTTAACAGTGAAGATCCGCGCCCCGGGCTGGTCCACCGAATCGACAAAGACACATCGGGCTTGCTGGTGGTTGCCAAAACCGAGCATGCAAAAAACCACCTTGCCCGCCAGTTTTTTGATAAAACCAGCGAACGCCTGTACCAGGCCATTGTGTGGGGCAGCGTTAAAGACGATGAAGGAACCATTACCGGAAATATTGGCCGAAGCATAAATAACCGACAGATATTTACAGTATTTCCGGAAGGCGATTATGGGAAACACGCTGTAACACACTATCGCGTATTGAAACGCATCGGCTATGTGTCGCTGGTTGAGTGCCGGCTTGAAACCGGAAGAACACACCAGATAAGGGTGCACATGAAATACATCAATCACCCCTTGTTTAATGACTCCAACTATGGTGGTGACCAAATTTTGCGTGGAACAACCTTTAGCAAATACAAACAATTTGTACAAAACTGCTTTAAGGTGCTTCCCAGACAGGCACTTCACGCAAAAACACTCGGATTTATCCATCCGACAACAAAAGAGAAAATGTTGTTTAATTCGGAGCTGCCCGACGATATGATTCAGGCGATTGATAAATGGGAAAATTACATAGCAAACAGAAATGACTAACATCCAAACAAAACCCAATGTGGCCGTGGTGGCCGGAGGAAACTCTTCGGAGTTTGTAGTATCAGTAAAAAGCGGAGCCAACGTATTGCAGGCCGTTGATACAAATAAATTTACCCCATGGCTGGTTGAAATGCAAAACGAACGCTGGGAGGTTTTTCAGAATAATTACAAAGTTTCTGACATCGACAAATCTGATTTCAGCTTCCAGTTTCAGGGCGAGAAAATCAAATTTGATTTTGCTTACATCACCATTCACGGAACGCCGGGCGAAGACGGAATTCTTCAGGCTTACTTTGAATTGCTGGGTATTCCCTACTCTACCTGTAATGTTCATTCTTCGTCGCTTACTTTTAACAAGTGGTTTTGCAGTAACTACCTGCGTTCGCAAGGCATAAAAATGGTCGCTTCGCAAAAATTCAAAAAAGGAGAAAAGATTGACAGCACAGCCATTGTTGAAAAACTGGGCCTTCCCATTTTTGTAAAACCCAACGCCGGAGGTTCGAGCTTTGGAATAACAAAGGTTAAAAATGCCAAAGAGCTGCAGAAAGCGATTGAAACCGCCTGGAAAGAAAGTGACGAGGCATTGGTTGAACAGTTTATTGCCGGCAGCGAATTTACCTGCGGCGCCGTTCGTTTGGCCGGTAAAAAAATCATTTTCCCGATCACCGAAGTCTTGCCTAAAAATGAGTTTTTCGATTTCGAAGCCAAATATACACCCGGCGCAACCGAAGAAATTACACCGGCACGTTTACCCAAACCGCTGTTCAAAAAGTGCCAGGATCTGACCTCGGAAATTTACGACTTGTGTGCCTGCTCGGGAATCGTTCGAATCGACTTTATTCTGAAAGAAGACGAGTTTTATTTTCTGGAAGTAAATACCACGCCCGGAATGACGGCCACCAGCTTTATCCCGCAGCAAATTGAAGCGATGGGAACCACATTAAAAAGTATTATTTCGCAACTTATTGAAGAAAAACTCAAACACTAATCTATCAACAATTGTGAATACCACCGGTTGATAAGCGTGTACCGGATCCCTTTTTCAATGTAATGACGGAGCTTTCACAAACCACGTCATTGTTGATAAGAGAGCACCGGATAGCTTGTTCACGGGAAGGTAAATTTCTATTTTTGAACTTCGAAAATACAGATCGGAGCGGAAAATTTTTATCCATACAGAGACAAAATGGCACAACGAAAAAAACAAAATACACAACAAAATACAGTAGATCAGATTAATGCCCAGTATGGGAAATTACCGCCACAAGCCATTGATGTTGAAGAGGCCGTACTTGGCGCCCTGATGCTTGAGCGCGATGCTTATGTTACGGTTGCAGACACCATCGATTCGGGCAGTTTTTACAAAGAGGAACACCGCAAAATATTTGATGCCATAAAAACTCTTTCGGGAAAGGAAAAACCGGTCGATTTGCTGATGGTTACCCAGGAGCTGAAAGACCGTGACCAGCTCGACGAAGTAGGTGGCCCGGGCTATATCACCCAGCTTACACGACGGGTGGCATCGGCTGCACACCTCGAATTTCATGCGCGCATTATTGCCCAGAAATTTATGCAGCGCGAACTTATTCGTGTTTCTTCCGAAATTCAAAACAAAGCTTACGACGATACCCTTGATGTTGACGATCTGATCGATTTTTCAGAATCGGCACTCTTTCAGGTGTCGGAAGGGAATATCAAAAAAGAAACTGTTCCGATTAAACCCATTTTGAACCAGGCAATCCACCAGATTGAAGCCGCACGCAGCCGTCCCGACGGTTTAAGTGGGGTGCCTTCAGGATTTACGGCTGTCGATCGGATTACTTCGGGCTGGGAACGTTCGGCCCTGATTATCATAGCTGCACGTCCGGCGATGGGAAAAACGGCCTTTGTACTATCCATGGCCCGAAATATGGCAGTTGATCACCGGCAGGGAGTAGCCATTTTTTCGCTCGAGATGTCGTCGCTGCAGTTGGTGAACCGTTTAATTTCGGCCGAATCGGAACTCGGAGGCGAGAAAATAAAAACCGGTAAACTTGAGGATTACGAATGGGCACAGCTGAACCAGCGGATAAAAACGCTCGACGAAGCACCCATTTTTATTGACGATACGCCGGCGCTGTCGATTTTTGAGTTCAGGGCCAAATGTCGTCGTTTGAAAATGCAGCACGATGTCGATATTATTATCGTCGATTACCTGCAGCTAATGACTGCCGGAACCGATTCACGCGGAAACCGTGAACAGGAAGTGAGTATGATCTCGCGCTCGCTGAAAGCGATTGCCAAAGAACTGAATGTACCGATTATTGCCCTGTCGCAGTTGAGCCGTGCTGTTGAATCGCGCGAAGGCAAACGCCCGCAGCTTTCCGACCTTCGTGAATCGGGTGCGATTGAGCAAGATGCCGATATTGTGTGTTTTATTCACCGGCCTGAATATTTTGGAATTACTGAAGACGAATCGGGGAATTCACTGCTTGGAGTTGCCGAACTTATTATTGCCAAACACCGTAACGGTGCCACTGCCGATGTTCATCTTCGCTTTAAGAAAGAAATGGCGAAATTCTCCGATATGGATCCTCAATTCGCATCAGGTGGTTTTGATGCCGTACAAACCTTTGGTTCTTCAATGAACCAGGATGACGAAAAATATGACGTGGGAATCGCCGGAAACCGTGGGTTCGATAATGAATCATCTACTTCGGATGTACCATTTTAATTCAATTGAACTTTCTCGCAGCAAAGTTGTATATTTCGGAAAACAGGAAAATGAAGCTTAAAATAATACTTTCCATCCTTATTCTCTTTGTCGTTTTTCAGGCCAAAGCGTTGTACATTCTTATTCCGATGGACGACACACAAAAAGACCATTTGAAGGCCTACGGAATTGCCTACTGGACATTGCAAAAAGATGTGGAAGTAAAATGGCTGCTGAACTACAGAGGCGGAAGTTTCCTGATACAACATGCTCCAGAAATTGAAAACGAATGTGTAATTCGCGGTGTTACTTCTGAAACAATTACCGATACACAAGCCGGTGCTATTCTTGCTGAAATTTCGGTTCCCGAAGTAAACCAGGATGCAATTAGCATGACCAAGGCTCCCAAAATTGCAGTGTACTCACCTCCCAACAAACAACCCTGGGACGATGCTGTAACGCTGGTTCTTACCTATGCCGAGATTGATTACGATGTAATTTACGATGAAGAAATACTGAACGGGAAGCTGGCTGACTACGACTGGCTGCACCTTCATCACGAAGATTTTACCGGCCAGTATGGGAAATTCTGGCGTACCTACCAGCACATGCCTTGGTACCAGCAGGATGTTAAAACCAATAACGACATGGCCAAAAGGCTGGGTTTTATGAAGGTTTCTGAAATGAAATCGTTTGTTACACGCGAAATTGAAAAGTATGTTCTGAACGGCGGCTTTTTGTTTGCCATGTGCGCTGCTACCGACACGTACGACATTTCACTGGCAGCTGCCGGTATCGATATTTGCCAGCCAATGTTTGATGGCGACCCAATGGATCCGGATGCACAGGAAAAACTGGACTTCCACCATACTTTTGCTTTTCAGAATTTCCATATCGAGAAAAACCCAAATGTTTACGAATTCTCAGATATCGATGCTACCGAATCGAGAAGAAACAAAGTGGCACGTGAAAATGATTATTTCACTTTATTTGAGTTTTCAGCCAAATGGGATCCCATTCCTACCATGCTGTGCCAAAATCACAGAAACCTGATAAAAGGTTTTATGGGGCAAACAACTGCTTACCGCGACGAAGTAATCAAACCCAATGTTTTGATTATGGGCGAAAACAAACCGGCCAGAGAAGCCCGCTATATTCACGGTGAGAAAGGCAAAGGATTCTGGACCTTTTACGGAGGCCACGACCCCGAAGATTACCAGCACTTAATTGGTGATCCGCCAACCGATTTAAGCCTGCATCCCAATTCTCCGGGATATCGTTTGATTCTTAACAACATTCTCTTCCCTGCCGCCAAAAAGAAGAAGCGAAAAACATAAGAGGGATAACTGTTATTCGGTCGAGTAGGTAAAGGGAGTTTCACCCTAAGCTTCTCATCCCGAGTGCTCCATTAGACTTGCAGTTATTAAAAGAAACTATTAATGATGTATATGATGCAAATTGCTTTTTCTTAATCTCTACAGTTTCTTTCCCATAAGTTGCTATTAATATTTGTTGATAATTAGAATCATTCCATGCCTTAATTTCTTAATTTTTTAGACGGTATGAGTGTGCAAATGAACGATATGAATGCAGGAATAGATGTTCGTCTGAATCGTCGAATTTATTGTTTTCAATTTTAGAAAATAATTTTGAATCATGGTAGTCACAAAACCCAAAGAAAGTTGATGCATCTTTCTTTCCAATTGGTATAAGGTCTTCCATTAAATTGTCATAAGAGATTTTAGGTTTGCAAAGGAATATACACAGTTATTTCCATTAACATTTGATTCAAGAATTATAAGCTTCCCACTTTTTTGAATACTGTGAGCCTATTTTATTTTTCCTTTGCATTCATCTTTCCTGTGGTGAAAACATTCTTTTATTCGAGCAGCCTCCTTATAAAATTTCTCTATTTCGCTTTGTTTACGCTCTATATTCATGATTCCATTGTCTAAAAGTTGCCTGGCTTTTTAAGCTTCGGTAACGGTCACCTGTATGTGGTGTAGCCGATTGCGGGCTACTTTCCTGTCAAACCGAGATGAAGCAGATGCGGGAGATGAACCTGCAATTACCCACAAAACCGGCTATGACATATACAGTTTGTTATACCGCGTTTTTTTGTTCTCGTACTAAGTCAGTTAATGAATAGACTGAGTATTTTTTTCTCTCAGCGTGCAATAATCTGTTTAATTCATTTTTTGCCTGAATCTCAATCCATAACATCGGGTTATGATTAAACAACCGTCCAAATATCAAAGCTAAATCATAATTTATTGTACGTTCTCCGTTAATCAATTTACTTAGGTTTGATGGTTTCAAATCCAAATACTCAGCAAACTGTTTTTGTTGAATTTTTAATGTTCTTAAAATAGTCTTTAGAAATTCTCCTACAGGTTTAACTTCAGATTCATCCGAAATGAGGTAATCTTCCATTTCGTATTTTATAGTTAATAAATCTATCCCCATCTTTTGACTTTCAGTTCGTTTTTTTGATTTGCTTAATAAAATAGCCTGGAAATCATTAAATCCCTGTGAGCCAACATCCATCCTCTGAGTTAACATACTTTCTTGTAGTTCTTCTGTTCTGTTTTTCATGACTAATCAATTTTTGTTCGATACAAATACTTTTCAATTAATTTTTCTCCATTTTCCCAATCAATAAACATCCGTTGCCCAAGTGCTAATTCTGCTCCGTATTTTTCTGCATACCATTTAATTAAATTTGTCTTGGAAACAAATGTCAAAAATCCCTTGTAACTCCCTTCAATTTTAAAACTCTCCCTACATCCAAAAGCAATCAGGCAGCCTGCTACATAATCATAGCGTTTGTTTTTTTGTCCAATATTGTGGGGAGCCAACTCTAAAGCGTCCATTATCACCATTCCATATTCAAATTTTAAACATAAAGCTCCTTCTGTCTGGTTTGGAGAGTTTAATGTCCTTAAAATATAGCTCTGTCCATTTCCATTTTTTGATAGGTTTCTCCAATTAAAATTCCACCCATCTTTTTTGAGAGGAATGGTGTTTTTGTCCATTGGTACTATCTCAGATTTTACGAGCTCTCCGTTTATTTTATCCAAGATATAAATCATACTCAAAGATATAAATAAATTGTCAATATTGCATAATTATATGGGCATTTATTTCCCTATATTGATAATTCGGGTATTGTTTTCAAGAATGCGGTATAACGGTTGGTACATGTTGCCGGATTTCGAAGAGCGTTCCTGTCCGAAGGACACGGAATTGCGATGCGAGCCCCGAAGCCTCGGGGCGCAGTTGGCGTACCACCGAATCCCGCTCTGAAATATGTCTTTGTTGGCGGTAGTATTTTTATTTTTGGTCATGTTTTTAAATCATGTTGCCATATTCGAGATAATAAACTATTTCACCTGTTTGAGTGTCAACAAGTGTTTTAACAGTATTATCCCAAATTATCACCTCCCAACATTCACGCATTTCAATTCCTAATTCAGATTGCAATGGAAAAAATATTTTCTTAAAATTTTCTTTTTCTACGTTTGATAAATTTAATGGCGTTATTTCTGAATGATTCTCATTAATGTTTTGAATGGCAATATTTAAAGCATCTTCCTGATTTTTTATTTCTGTAGAAGGAACAAAAGTCTCGGGAAACCAACGACCGCTAATTACCATTTGATTATTCTCTGTCGAAAAATGAAATGAAATTTGAGTTTGTTCAATATCTCTTTCCTCAAGGTTTGTTTGACTAACGGAAAAAGTTGGATACGCACTTTCTTCATTTTGAAAAAAGTCACTTAAAGTAACATTAACTCCACCAGTCAGTCGAATACTAAAGTCTGTTCCAATGTTAATATTCTCAGGATTTGAAATTCCCAAAAATTGTGAATAAGTGTTTACAATGAACGAAATATTGTTTTTCACCGTTGACGAGTCAAGTCCATTACTCAAATCTATTGTAATGTAACCTGACAAGACTCCAAATTTGTTTAATGTCAAACTTTCAACAGAATTGATTGCATTGAACTTTTGAATTTCGGTCGCCATTTCTGCCTGACTCAGTTCTGAATACACAAAAGGATATTCGGGGCTTGGTGTCAGTTGGTCAATTTCACTTTTATTACATCCTTGTGTAATAATAAAAAGCAGTAATAGTCCTTTTAGTAGATTTTTCATTTTAATTGTTTTTGGTTGTTTTTTCAATATTAGCGTTAACGGCAGTCTGTCTAAAAACTCCGTTGCGTTGCGGTTATATTGTTCTGTTTTACAAATTTCAGGTTCAAAAGTGCATTCTCGGTTTCTTCAGTCAATTGTTGCTTAAAGATAAGGAAACAGCTTAAAAATGACTTTATTAGGGCAATATTCAGCAAAAATAATTGTGCCATGCCTTTCAGGTATTGCTTTAGTTCATTTGAACCAATAATATTTAGAAGCCGTCTTAAATTGTAAGCTACCATCGTAAATCCAAAGTCGGCACTTGCCTTTTGTATCCCTTGTTTGGTCATAATATAGCTAAATCCCTCCCGAGGCCTCGGGACCGTTTTATTGTTCCAAAAGGATGTTCAACTATAGCCTGCCTACGTTTGTATAACTTTCCGCTGTTTAATATTCGCTTTTTGTTGTTTTCAATATTTGTTGCAACCTCGCTCCGTCTGACCTGTTTCCCGTTTGCTGCCGATTTTGTACACAGTGGGCGTACTTCGCAGGTTTTACATTTTGGAGTGGTATAGTTTCTGAACCTGTAAGCTATCTCCCCGTTGGGATTTTTCGCAACATGCCAATAACCTGTGGTTCTCAGTGTATTTCCTTGCGGACAAATGTAGGTGTCGGTTTCAGGATTATAGTCAAAATGTTCTACATCGTAGTTAAGCTCAGGTGCATGAGAAGCCCCTGAAAACGGTGGAATTGCAACCAGAGTGTTTATATTAAGTTCATCGACAATTGCCAGTTCTCTGCCCGTATGATAACCTTTGTCGTAAAGTGCAGTAAAGTTGTTATGACGTAGAATAGTTTTTGCTCTACGCAACATATTTCCCATTGCCCTTTTATCGTTGGCATTGGTTATTTTGTAATCAATCGGGATGTAGTTTTTAGCATCAACGGTAGTTTGTGCAGAGTAAGAAACCTCAGTGATATTATTACGGGTAATTTGATGTCGGCTATCGGGGTCGGAAGTTGAGATTTGCGATTGCCCTGATTCCTTTAGCTGTTGTTCCAGTTTTTTGTACCCGTCTTTGCGCTCGTTTTGTTTGTCTATCTCTTTATTAATCTCGTCTTTGTCGCCATCGCTCTCAGCCAATGCCTTTTCATATTCTGAGAGTTTGTTTTCGATGTATTCCAGGTGACGGTCTATCTTCTTTTGATTAAAGTTGTTTTTCTTACTATTCTGCGCACGAAGTTTTGTACTGTCTCCAGCAATTAGAGTACCACCAATCAGGTTAAAGTGCTTTGCAATTTTAACGGTTTCACGGAATACCTTTTTTATTGCTTTAGAATTATCTCGTCTGAAATTAGAGATAGTATTATGGTCGGGATGGAGGCTTTTTAACAACCACATAACTTCAATGTTTCGCTTGCATTCCTTTTCCAGTTTTCGGGATGAGCGAAGCTGGTTCAGGTAGCCATAAATGAATAGTTTTAATAAATCGGCAGGATGGTATGCTGGTCTGCCATTTTCGATAAAATGGGATTTAAATCCAAACTCATCCAGTTTGAGGCTATCAACAAAAACATCGATTAAGCGAACTTCGTTTTCGGCAGCAACAGCATCATTCAGTGAAACTGGGAAAAGGTAGATTTGTTCTCTGTTGGCTATTCTGGTTCGTTTTGTGCCACCGATTTCGGTTCAAACTGTGCCACCGGGTAGCTAAAAAGCGGATATTTTTCGGTTCGTTTTGTGCCATTCCGGTTCAGGCTGGTTACTCTAACGGTTCGTTTTGTGCCACTTTGGGAGATCAGGTAAAAACAGCTATATCGCAGATTTTTTTTCTGGATATGGCAAACAAACTTGATCCGATGGATTTAAAACAGATTTTATCGTTGCACAACGACGGGGAAAGCAACCGGCAGATTGGCGATCTTTTATGTATCTCGCGCAACACAGTAAACAATTACATCAAACTGGCGAAGGCCAGCGATTATAGTGTCAGGGAACTGCTGGCGATGGATCTTCACCAACTTGAGGAGCTTTTCACTACCCATACCACCCTTGTCACGAACCGATACGACGAGTTAATGTCCTGGTTCGATAAAGTGAACCAACAACGCAACCACCCCGGTTTTACCTTTATGTACCATTATCAGGAATACCGTAGCCAGGTTTCCAACCCGTACAGCTACACCCAGTTTATGGAACATTACCATCGAAAATACGACCAGGTGAAAGGTTCGATGAAACTGGAACATGAGGCAGGAAAAGAGATGTACATCGATTTTGCAGGAAAGAAACTGCATATCATCAATAAGGAAACCGGGGAGCTTATCCCGGTAGAAGTTTTTGTTGCGATCCTACCCAATAGTCAATATACCTATGTTACAGCCTGTTTAAGCCAAAAACGCGAAGATCTTATTACTTGCACTGCCGGTGCCCTTTCATTCTTTGGAGGTGTGCCCAAAGCTATTGTTTCGGACAATTTAAAATCGGCCGTTACCCGGGCAAGTAAATACGAACCCGAGATAAACCGTACGTTTAAAGATTTTGCCTGTCATTACGGTTGTGCTATCAACCCAACACGCAGCTATGCCCCGCAAGACAAAGCATTGGTTGAAAACGCCGTTAATCTTGCCTATCAGCGCATTTATTATCCGCTAAGGGATATGGATTTCTTTTCGCTCGAAGACCTGAACCGTGAGATAAGAAAACTTTTAAAAGACTATAACAACCTTTTGTTTCAGAGAAAACAAGCCAGCCGCCGGGAGCTTTTTCAATCAGTGGAACGTGCTTACCTTAAACCGCTGCCCGACACGCCTTATCAGATGAAAGATTACCGCAGGGCAAAGGTCCAGAAAATTGGCTATGTGTATTTTTCTCCCGAGAAAAGTTATTACAGTGTCCCTTACCGGTATATCGGTAAGTCAACACTTATCCACTATACGGCATCCACTGTTGAAGTGTATTATAACCACCAGCGTATTGCCCTTCACAAACGTAACTATACCATAGGAAGTTATAATACCATCAAAGAGCATTTAAGCAGTACCCACCGGGCACAGACCGATTGGAACCCGGATTTCTTTAAGCGTATGGCTGCCAAACATGGAGAAAATGTGTTGACACTCGTTGACCAGTTGGTGACCACTTGCGACTATCCTGAAACAGCTTACAAAAGTGCCATGGGCATTGTCCAGCTTCACAAAGCTTATGGTTCAGAGCGCTTAAATAACGCTTGTAAGCTCGCCCTGCTTGTTGGAACACATTCATACAAGCGCATTGGCAATATCCTAAAAAATAAACAAGACAAACTCTCTTTCCAGGAAGCAAACTCCAATGTCCCACACATTCCAGTACATGGGAACTTACGTGGGCCATCGGCTTATCAATAACACTTAATTTTAAATTATATGAATAACAATCAGACAGTTGAAAAACTAAGGTAGATGCGCATTGGCGCAATGGCCGACCTGCATTTACAACATGTAAAAAACAATGGTTTACAAGAGCTTACTCCGGATGAGTACCTGGCCCTGCTTACCGACCATGAATGGGAAAGCAGGCAGAACCAGAAAATAGAAAGGCTTTTAAAACAAGCAGCTTTCCGTCAAAAAGCAAGCGTAGAGGAAGTGCATTTTGAACCGGCACGAAACCTCGACCGCAACATGTTTAACCGCCTGGCTACTCTCGACTTCATCAAGCGCAAAGAAAACCTGATCATCACCGGAGCCTCGGGCGTTGGGAAAAGCTACCTCGCTCAGGCACTTGGACACCAGGCTTGTTTTAACGGGCTAAAAACTTTGTATTCAAACACAGCCCGTTTGTTTGCCCGGATGAAACTGGCTAAGACTGATGGGACTTACCTAAAAGAACTGAGCAAGTTGCAAAAAACAAACCTGCTTATCCTCGATGACTTTGGCCTTCAGGCACTAGATAACCACAGTCGCGAAGCACTAATGGATATTATCGACGACAGGTATAACAAAACCTCAACGATTGTTGTGTCACAAATACCGGTTTCGGTGTGGTACGATATTATAGGGGAAGGCACTATTGCCGATGCAATCCTCGACCGGATTGTCAACTCATCTCACCGTATTGACCTGAAAGGTGAATCGCTGAGAAAAGGAATTTTAAAGAGTGAAAATTAATTTTTTTGTATAATTGCACCATCTCTCAAAGTGGCACGGTTTCAACCGAAATGTGTGGCACGGTCTGACCGAAATAGCCATTGGTCATAGCGATTGCATGTGTGGCATTGCCAATGTGCTTGCAAACTGGGCTGATATATTTTTTAATATATTCTCAATTGTTGCATTAAGTCTAGTTTCAATACCGCTATAATCATTTAATGACCAAAAAGGTATTTCAATTGCTGAAATATTAATCTTATCATGTCCTTCAAAACCTGAAATAATTTCAAAGTTATCAGTAGAATTCAATGATTCAGCAATATTTGGATAAACTAAAATTATATCAGAGCATCCACGTTTAAAACCATAACTAACCATTTGATACAAATCAGACTGCGCAATACCTTTTTTTGCATCTGATTTAAAATTATTAGGCCTTATCTTGTATTTAGTGTCAATTATAATTTTTAATCGCTTATCAGCTCTATTTGTGAGAAATATATCATGTTGCATATTGAATACTCTCGGATTATTAGATAAATATTCATTTGATTTTTGATATTCAACCTTCCATTCTCTTGAGAAATTATGCTCTAAAAATCCTGCAAGAAAATCCTCAAAAATATATTCCATCGGAAAAAGTAAACACCATTGGGATAAATCATAAACATTGCTTGAATATAATTGCTGATTTAGAATAAGCTTACAACTATCAAGAATTTGCTTGTAATTTTCAAAAAATGGATTTAATGGAATGTTTTCAATTTCATAATCATAACAGGGCATATCTTCAACATCGTCTAAAATGAATATTACCTCTTGCAATAATCTTACATTTTCCGAAAACTTTGCCTGGTTTAACAATAGCCTAGAACAATATTTAATTACTCTATTAACCTTGTTATCAAATAAAAATGGTTCATAATCACATTCGATTTTCTGAAAATTTCCATGAGTCAAACTATTGTTTATATACCGATTGAAATTTATCGAGCCTCTTGGAGTAATTAGAGATTCCTCAATTTCTTGATACATTGTTAGAGGTTGAGATGAAACTGCTTCTAAAAATTGGCTTGCTATTAAATTTATAATTAATTCAGGAAATGAATCTATGTCAATTGTATCAAGAGAGGCTGTATGTTTGTAAAAGTGCATAAGCATCCAAATTTTGTAAATTAGTTTTTGCAAAACAAAAAGATGAACACTTATGCAAAGGAAAGTTAAAACAATTAGTTTTCATGGACAA
>JBKEDN010000105.1:0-3117 GCA_047975435.1 Draconibacterium sp.
TAACCAGGAGAGGAAAACCTGCTGGCTCTGTATTGCCCGAAAGTATTATTTTGAATAATTATAAATAGCTGACAATTAGCAAATTACTAAAAACAAAATTTGGATTACAACATAGAAGGGAAACGGGGCCAAAAAAGCAAAATTGAGGTGAATAGTTTTGTTGGATTTCAGAAAGAAACAAAACGCTACGACTTGTTGAATGCTCAGGAATATGCCATAATTGCCAACGAATGGCTGAGAAACGGTAACCTTGACCCATTCTTTTCGGAAGATGAGATTGCCAACCTTGGAGAAGGCACCGACTGGCAGGATGCGATTCTCAGAACAGCACCCGTTCAAAATCATACCATTACATTCTCAGGAAGCTCGGAAAAAACCCGTTATTCATTATCAGGGAATTACTACGATCAGGATGGTATTATCATCAATTCAGGAGTTAAAAGAGGGTCAGTGCGTTTGAACCTTGATCACGAATTAAACAGCTGGTTAACCATGGCTGTTAACCTAAACCTTTCAAGAAGATCAAATACCAGTATTCCGGTTGATAACGGTTACCGTGGTACTTCTACTTTATCGGCAGCAGCTTCGGCACCTCCAACCCTTCCGGTATATGACGATGAAGGCCTGCCTACACAAATTGAGAAATTCTACAATTTTGGGTCAGCCGATATGCGAAATCCGATGATTTTTGCCAGCCGGCAAACCACCACACTGGCAAATACCATTGTTGGGAACGGAAGTTTTGATATAAAACTGACAAAAGACCTGACTTTCAGAACACTCCTCGGCCTGGAGTATTCTTATGCGTGGCGCGACTACTACAATCCCATTATTTATGAAAACGACAGAGGCAGTGCATCACAAAGAACTTCGTACAACAATTCGTTCTTAAATGAGAATGTTTTGACTTACACAAAAGAAATTGCAGACCTCCATAACATTACTGTAACAGGTGGATATACCTACCAAACCTACATGAACCGGGCTTTAAATGCCAGCGTAAGTGGTTTTGCAAATAATACTACTGAAAATTATAATCTGGGCGCTGCTGAAATTGTGGATCCACCGTCCTCTTATTATTCTGAATGGGTTTTGGCATCGTGGCTGGCACGTGTAAATTACTCGTTCAACAATAAATATTTGATTACCGCAAGTATTCGTGCCGATGGATCTTCCAGGTTCGGGGCAAACAATAAATGGGCAACATTCCCGTCAGCAGCTTTTGCCTGGCGTGTTTCGGAGGAACCGTTTATGCAGGATGTAAATTTCTTAAGCGATTTAAAATTCAGGGCCAGTTATGGTATTACCGGAAACACGGCATTAAGTCCTTATCAATCGTTAGACAGGCTGGGTACCGTAAAAACCATTTTCGCCAACCAGGCCGACGAAGTAGGTTTTGTTCCAACAGGTATTTCAAATGCCGATTTAAAATGGGAAACAACTGCTCAAATAGATATCGGATTTGATGTAAGTCTTTTTGACAACAGGTTAAGGTTAACAGCCGATTATTATAAAAAGAATACAACCGACCTGCTTGCTTCAGTTCCACTTCCACCTTCTGTTGGTTTCGGATCTATTCTTCAAAATATTGGAGAAATTCAGAATCAGGGTTTTGAATTTACAGCAAATGCTGAAATTGTCAGAACCAGTGATTTAAGCTGGAATGTATCAGCCAATTTTTCAACCAACAAAAATAAGGTGGTAGAAATTGCAGGCGGAAGTGACATTTTCGCATCCGGACAGGGAGCTGCGTGGTCGAGTACCAACATTGCCCGCGAAGGCGAACCACTTGGAAGTTTTTACGGTTTAATTGAAGACCATATCGGCGATGACGGATATATCGTATATAAAGATTTAAGTGGCCCGGACGGGAAATCCGATGACGTTGTAAATGCACTCGACCGCGTTATTTTGGGCAGCCCGCTTCCGGATTTCTACTATGGGGTAAATTCAACCCTTTCTTACAAAAATTTTGATTTGAATATTATCCTGGATGGTGTTTACGGAAACGAGATTTTCAATGCAACTTTAGGAACTCACCTTAACTCTTTCCAACGCGGGAACAACCAGTTCAAAGATATTATGGGCAATTACTGGACCGTTGAAAACCCTGATCCGAATGCCAAATATCCAAAAATCAGTGCCGGCACTCAAATTGATGTTTCTGACCGTTTTATTGAAGACGGAAGCTATTTAAGGGTTAAATCCATACGCCTTGGTTATAAAATACCTACCGACAGACTGGGGATCCCCTGGTTTGATTATGCACAGATTTATCTCTCCGGAACCAACCTGTTTACATTCACGGATTATTCAGGACTCGATCCGGATGTAAATACCAAAGGTGGAGACAGCCAGGATATCTCCAGCCGATTGAATATGGGCCACGACCAAAGTGGATATCCTAATGCGAAAACATATGCAATTGGTTTAAAACTTAATTTCTAAAAATACCGGAATTATGAAAAGAATAACATTATATATTTTAATCGCAATCTTGTTTTCTTCATGCGAAAACATGTTGGATGAAGTTCCGAAAGATTTTGTTTCACGTGCTAATTTCTATCAAAATGAAATAGATGCACAGGGAGCTTTAAATGGTGCTTACGATGCTACAGGGCCCGATTTTTATGGAATAACACACTACTTAATGATTGAGTTGCATGGCGATTATCTGAACGGTAGAGGATCGCAGGCACCCATTTCCATTATGGATCAGGTTTTAAACCAACAAAATATTGGCAGATGTGAGACCAACTGGCTCACATTGTATCGGGCTGTTAACCGTGCGAATGCGGTATTGGATAATGTGGTGAATATTGAAGACATTACCGACGAAGCTAAAACAAGAATATTGGCAGAAGCTCACTTTTTAAGGGCAATGGCTTATTTTGAATTAGTAAGAGGTTGGGGGCCGGTACCAATAAAAACAAAAGAAAGTACCGACTTAAGCGAACTGGAATCACCACGAATGCCGGAAAGTGAAGTTTATAAGTTAATTGAATTAGGCATTTAAGCAATAAATTTTGTACGGCAACGGCTCTGCTTTGACCATCCTGCGCAGAAGGTTGTCAAAGATGCCATCCTTCATGTTGCTCCGGTTGAAACGGTAACAAT
>JBKEDN010000107.1:0-7525 GCA_047975435.1 Draconibacterium sp.
TATTGTTACCGTTTCAACCGGAGCAACATGAAGGATGGCATCTTTGACAACCTTCTGCGCAGGATGGTCAAAGCAGAGCCGTTGCCGTACAAAATTTATTGCTTAAATGCCTAATTCAATATTTTTAAACGACCGTATTTATCAATGATTCGCCCGGCTATAGGTGCAATTATACCGATAGCTAACGCAGGCAGTGTTAACATTAATTTCGTGAGGACTTCAACATTGTTGATTTCACTAAATGCCTTGCTTATAAGTGGCAATGATGGCGCTATAATTGCATTTGCCAACATGGTAAGCATACTGGCTAACAATATGGTTATTTCTAATAAATTCTTTCTTTTCATGTCTATTTCTTTCCGTAATAATGTTGATTAATCAACTATGTAGCTAAAAAATTGTTTTGTTTATAAAACAGTTGCTCTTGAATTTTGTTGACTAATCAACTATAAATTTAAAAAATTTTTACTCCAAATTATCTAATAGTTTATTTAATAACATTTTAAGAATAGTTATCTCTGATTCTGAAAACCCTTTAAGACCTTCTTTAATAGATATTTTTGCAATATCATTTAAGACTTCCACTACTCTCTTTCCTTCATCAGTTAATTTTACAATATTAGCCCTTGTATCATGGGCTGATGGCTCTCTAGTTACCAATCCTTTATTATGCAAATGATCAACCAAGCGTTTAATTCCTGCTCGGTCTTTCTTCTGACATTCTGCAAGTTGGCTCTGGTACATTTCTCCATCGTTAAAGATTGTTACTAAAATACCCCATTGGTCAGGTGTCACATTTAGTCCTGAGTCATTGAAGCGTGCAACAAGCCTTTTGTGAAATTTCCAGTGGATTGTGCCTGTTAGATACCCTAACGAATCATGTAGCATGTATTTTTCTTGTTTTTTCATATTGTTGATTGCGCAACAAAAGTAAGAAGGTTTCTTTTATTTTCAAAATCTACTTAAAAAATAAAATCAGGAATAGTATAACCTTCTAAATATCAATAAATACATTGTTTGATTAGATAAATCTTAGTAGAAGGTTTTTCGGGAGGGATATTTTCTATTCTTCAAATTTTATCGAACCAATTCGTTTTAACCAACCTTCCAGGAACAAATGATTCTTACTTTTTTTTGAAATGGAGTGATAATATCTATCTCTTGCTCCATGCAGAGCTACAAATAAGGTTCTACGGCCGCAATCTGCAGATAAGATGCCCCGGAATTTAAGGCTCCTTTTAGAAGCTATATAATCCCAGAACGAGAATTATTCACTAATGATAATAGAAAAAGATTAAAATCCAAGTAAGAAAAGTCATTATTATAACTGTAACAATGACAACTCCAAACCACCTCGGAATAACCACACTCTTTTCTAATTTCCGCTTATGATCCTCCAGAAGCTGTTCCAATTTATCGGTGTTTATATCATACTTTAATTTGGTGGTTTTAAGAATCTGTAATTGCCTGGCAATTTCAGGAGCAATCTCATTTATATTCTCTGTGGTTTGTTTGAGTGTTTCAATTTCGGAGGTTAAAATCTCCAGTAATTTTTGTTGCGATAAATTTTTTCTCATGGTATTAAAAGCTTATTCCAAAATCCCTTGAAGGACGGTTTTGTTGTTCTTGTTTTCTTTGTTTTTCTCGTTCAGCACGGTACATCATTTCATAATTTTGCAGAATCAGTTTTTGCAGATTGGCAGCACTAAACTCACGGCCAACACTACTGCCTTTAATGGTTTCCTCTCCAATCTGGAATTTCAACCCAACAACCTTTCCTTCAGAGGCAATTCTCATGTGCGTTTGAATTCCATACTCTTCCATCAATTGGGCATAATCATTAATATCTCGGGGCATTACTGTCAAAACCCGTTGGTGGGCTTCCTTAATGTAGTTGCCCAGTCGTTGCTCATTTTGCTGCTGAATTTCTTTGGCGGTAGTAAATCCCCATTCTTTTGCCACACTTTCAGCAATTCGCTGCGCCTTTTTGCTGATAAAGTGGTCCTTGTACGCTTTCCCGTCAAAATCAATACGGTTGACGAAAATGTGTAGGTGCTTGTGTTTTTCATCGGTATGCAGAAAAGAAATAAATTGATGATCGTCTAATTTCATGCGCTTCAGAAAGTCTCCGGCCAGTTTTGCAAAATCCGAGTTACTTAATTTATCACCGTCGGGAATGGATGGACTTAGCACCATTGAAAAGGTATTCTTCTGGCACTTGGAATTCAGGTTCTGAAAGATCCTGAACTCCGTTGCAATTTCCCTGGGAGTTACGCCTGCAACTTTATTCCGGTTGATCTCCTTCGCTCCGGGCTTTTTCATGGCGTAATTGACAGCATTGACCGTATGTGAGATGCTTTTTGCCTTGCCGATCATTGTTCAAACTTTCCAAGGTGGATTTTAATCAGTTTAATTACTCCTTCCAGTTCCCGGAGAATGGTTTCATTTTTATTAAAATGTTTGCTTCTTACCAGGTTCCCGATGGCCGTAAAGTTGCGATGGTAGGTGTGCAGGTTATTGTACACCTCCAATTCTTCGGGCGAAAACCGTAAGGTTACTTTCATGTTTAGTGATGCCCGTCGGGCAAATTCACTGGTACCTAATCCACATTCCTCGGCAGCCATTGTGATGGCTCTTTTTTCGATATTGCTTACTCTAAACGAGATATATTTTGTCCGAACTCTCATATTCTTTAACCTTTAAATTAATATTTAGAACCTGCGCTGTGCGCCCCTTTGCGAGCCTGGGAGCAAAGCGAGAGATGCCCATGGTGCAACCTGGGCACCTCTCGACATGGCTTACCACGGAGACCTACGCAGACGTTGGCTTCGGGCTATCAACAGCTGATTCATATCTTTTGTGTTTTTATAGATGGCCGACATATCGACACTATTCGTTAGATCGGCCATTATCTGTTTGGTCGCTTTTTTACCAGCTAAATCATTATCGAGATAAAGACCAACCTTGGGATAAGTTTGGGCAATCTTATGGAAGCGGTTGATAAACGAAACAGAATTCAATACTAAAAAATCTGATTGGTGTGGTAAGCCAGGATAAAGCATTAGCAAACTAAAAAAATCAAACATGCCTTCAGTAACACTTAACAATTGTTTACCTGTAGTGAAATAGGAAAAGTCTTTTGGTGCTGCAGCATTTTTATAATATGGATTTCGAAGTTCCCAGCCTCCCGGAACATTCTCCAAACCTAAAGCGAAGTATCGTTTTTGATTAATCGAATAATGAACCTGACTGGCAAAACGGCTTGCAGTTTTTGCATCTATTTTTCTTTGCAACAAATATTTGATTAAAGCCGGATGCCGAATGGGGAGGATCTTATCGATCTGGATTTCCGGTTCAGGCGTTGGCGTAACCAAATTATTATGCTGTTGAAAAGAGAAAGATGGAATGTTTTTAGCCAAGATTGCCAGTGCTTCACTGACACTGCAGCTGTTATTCATTTCAATTACCAGGTCAATAATATTTCCTCCTTTTCCAAGACCATGATCGTACCAGCGATTAAGAACCTTGGAAACCTTAAATGACGCTTCGTTTTCCTGTCGGATCGGACTAAGGTACCAGGCTGAATGTTGGTTTTCTTTTACCGGTGAGTATCCGGATCTTTTCAGATATTCTGTTATCGGAATTTTACGGGCTGTATCACATTGTAGTTTGTTATTTTTCATCAGTAGTATTTCTCTAATTTTTTTGATGAATTGATGAGAGGATAGCTAACCTGTCTTTCAATCAGATTCTTATGCTTTATCAATTTCTCATCGTTTCATCAGTTTGAATTTTGTACTTCTTTCAGTTCTCATCACTTTTTATTTTGATGAGTGTTTGATGAAACTTTGATGAGCAGTTAATCTTTTTATTTTCAACAGCATAGTTTACTCATTCATCAATTCATCAAAATTTTCCAATAAAAATTCCTTTTTCACGGTGTAAAAGCGCCCCGTATCGGTTTCTCTTGTTATCTCTCCCCGGTTCCAGATGGCAAACTTTTCGTAGGTCAGCGAATTGGATTTTGGAGTAAGCTTCCATTCTTTTTTCAGCAAGTGTCGGATTTGTGTGAGGTCAGTTTTTACCCTTGTTTGGTTGACGGCAAACATGGCATCCTGGGGACAAAACTCAACTTCATCCAAATCATACTTCTCCATTACCATAAATAAAATACTGGCCAGTTCTTTCTCTACCCGGCTTCTGTTATGACGGATAAGGTTTTGTAAGGCGCGGGTTCTGATTTGAGTGGGAGTAAACCACATCCGGGTAATCCGAGGAGATGAAAGTTCCCTGTTATTTAAAAAGAAAAGAAAGGCAGGAATCTCCTTAACCAGTTTATCTAATAGGTCAGTATCTTCAGTTTCAAACTTTGAAATCTTTCGTACCCAAAAACGTTCTTCGGCAGCATCGATTTTTATGAAATTATCTTCGTTATTACTGCATAGAATAAACTTTCCAAAGAATTCTACCTCAATTTTGTCTTTACCTTTGGCTTCCATTTTATTGTGGTTGGTAGTGCTGAGGTATTTTATCCGCTCGGTCAGTTCTTCTTTATTAAAAAGAACTTCATCAATACAGATCAGAAGTTTATTTGCCCAATCTGAATTAAACTGGCTTCCAAAACTATCGTTTGTCAGGTAGGTAAGGTTATTTTCAAAAATTGCTTTGAGCCATTTCAGAAAAGTACTTTTCCCGGTTGACCTTTCCTTTGACACAAGGCAAAGAATCGGAAGAATATGCACTGGTTTTTGATAAAGCAACTGCAAATAATCCAATCCCAGTTCGTATTGATTCCCGAAAATGTGTTTTACAAAAAGTGTTGAAACCTCAATTGATCCTTTCTTTGGTTTGTTACTCAAAGGTGAGTATTTGTTGTAGAATCCTGAGCAGACTTGTTTGAAATTGATATGATTGGGAATGCAGGTAAAACCATCATACTTTGGAATATCCGCCACATAAGTTTTTCCAAAATCCTGTTTTATGGTATCGATGTTCCATGGCACAAGAATTTCGTTAAAATCTCCTGAAATGGTAGGAGCTTTAACTTTTTTGAAATAGGAAGTTCCAACACGGATATATGGCATATCACTCATTTCAAAATGTATTTATGGTTATGCTTTTCTGTTCCTTGATAATGAGTTGTTGAATTCTTCCTCCGCTTCCAGTTCTTCTATGGAAATACCCATTAGCCAGAGATCTATGTCCTTTTTATAAAAGAACTTTTGCCGGATGTTGGCATTAGTGCCGGTGGGGATCAGCTTTTTACTGAGCAGTTTGTAAATTTTGCTTTTGGATAGCCCGGTGTACTGAGCCAGTTCTTCAACATTAAAAACAGTTTTGTTCTCTGCCAGTAGGGTTTTGATTTGTTTTAATTCGTTTAGTACTTGCGTGGAAATAAATGCTTGATTTTCCATAGGTGACATATTTTTAATGATTAATGACGCTAGATGCGTGAAAATTTCATCAGCAAATATGTAACTGTATGTGGCAGTAAATCAAGAGGGTAATTTGAATTACGGGCAAATTACGGGAGAAATACCATCTGTCGAAAAAGTATATTCTGAAACTCTTTTAGATTTTCAGAAAATTCCGTTTCACTTTCATTCACAAACTCTGAAAACCGCGAGTTCAAACTCGCCCTTTTTACTTCTGAACCGTTCAATGTGAAGGTCGATTCAATGAATTTAAAGAGTTGCTCTTTACGCTCTTTTTTGAAATTTCTGATTCCGCCATTAATAAGCAGGTGAATAATGCGAAGCAGCTTTTTATAATCAGCTGCAGTCCGATTATCAGAAACCAATTTAAAATCGATTTTACTTTTTATTTCAAGTCCATTTAATACAAGGTTTATATTTTCCCGATCCTTTTCCGTGAATCCCAGGTCTGGTATATGGATTCCGTTCAAATTACTTTTTACAAACTGAAAACAACCGGAGGGTACTTGTTTTGATAATCTGCGAGCTTCATTCAGTGATCCGATAAAAAGTAAAGTCAAGAAAAGTATTGTTAAGCTTATGGCAGAGTAGAGGATAACATGGATAAATGAAAATCCCATGCCCCAGAGTCCGAATAACAGAATCAGAAGACAAACAAACAGGATAAACAGGATCGTTGTATTGTGGTTGCGTAATATTCTTATATTGAAGATCCACCGGAGTTTATTGGGTGATTTTGTTGTACCCGTACAAATAAAAAAGGAGCTAAACATTCGTCTAACTCCTTGATTTTTAGTGGTCGGGATACCAGGATTCGAACCTGGGACCCCCTGCTCCCAAAGCAGGTGCGCTAACCGGACTGCGCTACATCCCGATGTAATATTTTAATGCGGAGAGAGGGGGATTCGAACCCCCGGTACGGTTACCCGTACGTCAGTTTAGCAAACTGGTGGTTTCAGCCACTCACCCACCTCTCCTAAAGATGATCAAGTTGCTAAATTCCCCTCGCCTCTCAGCGTTGGTATTTAAAACTTCATCACAGTGTCAAAAGAACGTTGTTACTGTTCGTTTTTCGTGCGTGCAAAAGTAGAAATTGTTTTTACATTGACAAAGATTTTTTGTAAAAAACCAAAAGTTTTTTTAGAACCACTTTCACCTCCATTTTTACCGTTTATGTAAGTAATTTTGTTTCAATTGTTACAAAGAAAATTTCCTGTGCTATTTTGTGTTCTTACAGGTTCATCCGCAAAAACCAACGTACAACTTGTTTTCTGATGCTTTCGATTTTTTTTAAATGTACAGTTAACGGTTTGTTTGTATCTGTTCGATCAATTTAAAACAAAACACCTGGTGTAATGTTATTGAACTTGTTAAAAACAGAAAGTATAAGATATTTAAATAATTATCCAATGAAAGTCGAGATACAGAAAGAGAAGATGAATGGGAAGAATGGTTTTCATTCTAACAAACATTCGGATAAAACAGTTACCGGGTTTAACATAATGGGAGATAACCATATTGCAACCTCAATCGAAACGCCGATGCGTAAGGATGCTTTTAGTCTCGCTGATGAGCAAAAGATGAAAGTGATTGAAGATCGTTTCAGAGATATTATGGAGGTCATGGGGCTTGATCTTACTGATGACAGTTTGCAGGGTACACCGCAACGTGTGGCTAAAATGTTCGTACAGGAAATTTTCTATGGGCTGAATCCGGCAAACAAGCCTAAAATCTCGGTTTTTGAAAATAAATTCAAATACGGTGAAATGTTGGTGGAAAAAAACATCAATATGAATTCGTTTTGCGAACACCATTTTTTACCCATTGTAGGGAAAGCACACGTGGCCTATATTTCGAGCGGCGAAGTGATCGGGTTGAGTAAAATTAACCGGATTGTGGATTATTTTGCCCGCCGCCCGCAGGTACAGGAGCGGCTTACTGTTCAAATTGCTGCCGAACTGAAAAAGTTACTTATCAAAACTTATTTATTATCCAAACCGTTTATTGTATTATTATTGTATAACAGCATATTACAAAAAAACAGTTTGGATAATATTTCCTTGCTAAAGCCCAACAAGGGTAAGAAGTTC
>JBKEDN010000111.1:0-8738 GCA_047975435.1 Draconibacterium sp.
ATTGTTACCGTTTCAACCGGAGCAACATGAAGGATGGCATCTTTGACAACCTTCTGCGCAGGATGGTCAAAGCAGAGCCGTTGCCGTACAAAATTTATTGCTTAAATGCCTAATTCAACTGGTTTATATGCGTAATCTTTTAAAACAATGGATGCATAATACTGGAGATACTACACCCGAAAACCTGACTCCGGACCGTTTTAACCGGGAAACCGGAAAACCATTAAGAAAGGAAACAATCAGAGGTACAATGCCGGGAATCCGTTAGCCTGATTTCAACCCGTTCGGGATTGAGGAAGTATTATGGAAGAAAAAGCCTAAAATGAAACATTTGTTACAAAATTAGTGTATGAATTCATTTAGCTTTAACTGAAATAATAAACCAAAATCAGCATTATGACTTTAACTGGCAATAGTTCCAGGGGATTGTTAGGAACAACTCTTGGATTCTTTTTTGGCTTTGCAGCCGTTGCACTTTATGGCCCCACAGCAATAAAATTTAAAGAAGCAATGAACCTGACCCCTGCGTTGTTGGGACTGTTAATTGCCATTCCTTCGCTTTCAGGCTCACTCTTAAGAATACCGTTTGGCGCCTGGGTAGATACAACCGGAGGGAAAAAACCCTTTTTTATCTTATTGTTGCTTAGTGTTATCGGCCTAGGTGGAGTTACCTTTTTGTTATATACCTCGTACCCCGATGGAATGCAGGGAATGTACGGACTGGTTTTATTATTTGGATTCCTAAGTGGTTGTGGCATTGCGACTTTTTCGGTTGGGATTGGCCAAACTTCTTACTGGTTTCCCCGCAAAAGGCAAGGATTTGCTTTGGGAACTTTTGCCGGAATCGGAAACCTGGCTCCCGGCATATTTTCATTAATCCTGCCGCTTTATTTAACTGCTTACGGATTTATATCGGCTTATTTTGCATGGTTTCTTTTCCTTCTGGCAGGTACTATCCTCTATGGGATTATCGGTATCAATGCACCTTATTTCCAGTATCGCAAAGCCGGATTGAGCGAAAGTGATGCGAAAGAAAAAGCCAGCGAAAAGGGGCAGGAAATATTCCCCTCAGGAGGTGTAAAAGACAGTTTGTTGAATTCAGCAAAAGTGAAAAATACCTGGGCTTTGGTTGTATTGTATTTCACCACCTTTGGTGGTTTTATTGCGCTCACGGCGTGGTTCCCGACTTATTGGAACGAATACCAAAGTTTCGCACCTGTAAAAGCCGGATTGTTTACTGCAATTTTTTCCATCCTTGCTTCTGCAGTTCGTGTTCCGGGCGGAACCATTGCAGATAAATTCGGTGGAGAAAAGATCGCCTTAATATCAATGGTAGCAATACTTGTTGCCGCCGCAATTCTTTCTTTTGCTGCCACCATTCCCTTGAGTATTGTAGCTGTTCTTCTGCTGGCATCAGGTATGGGAATTGCCAACGCTGCCATCTTTAAGCTGGTTCCGGTTTATGTCCCTGACGCAGTTGGCGGAGCAGCCGGTTGGGTTGGTGGTTTGGGTGCTTTTGGCGGTTTTGCATTACCTCCTGTAATGGGGGCTATCGCCGGGAAACTTGGCGCCATTGGTTATGCACGGGGTTTTATCGTTTTTGTTGTGCTGGCATTTATTAACCTTCTGATTATTTATTTGCTGATAAACAATCGGAAAAAGGCCGAATCTACACGCACCGACCATGCAGTTTAAGTAGCAAGAAATAATACGAATAAACATAAAACCGGCAAATATGAGCCTTTTAAACAAACTCATTTATTTTAGTAAAAACGTAACAAAAAGTCAGGATAAACGTTCTGTGCTTACCGACGAAAAGCGGGAATGGGAACAGTTTTACCGTAATCGCTGGCAATTTGATAAGGTTGTTCGCTCCACACACGGGGTAAACTGCACCGGATCTTGCTCCTGGAAGATTTTTGTAAAGAATGGTTTGGTTACCTGGGAGGTACAGCAAACCGATTATCCTGAAACCCGTCCCGGGCTGCCGAACCACGAGCCACGTGGTTGTCCGCGTGGTGCCAGTTATTCCTGGTATTTATACAGCGCCAACCGGGTAAAATATCCAATAGTGCGGGCCACGCTGGTAAAAGCTTACCGCCAGGCCAAAACACAGCTCGGCGATCCGGTTAAAGCCTGGGAAAGCGTTATGAACGATGCTGAAATTTCAAAAAAATACAAAGCAGAACGTGGATTGGGAGGCATGGTCAGGGCAGATTGGAACGAGGTAAACGAAATAATCGCAGCCGCGAATGTTTATACCATCAAAAAATATGGTCCCGACCGGCTGGTGGGCTTTACGCCAATTCCAGCCATGTCGATGGTTTCCTATGCTTCGGGAGCAAGATACCTTAGCATGTTGGGTGGTACCATGTTAAGCTTTTACGATTTTTATTGCGATCTTCCCCCGGCGTCACCGCAAACCTGGGGCGAACAAACCGATGTACCTGAAAGCGCCGACTGGTACAATTCATCGTTTCTGATGCTTTGGGGCTCAAATGTTCCGCTTACCCGCACTCCTGATTCACCATTTTTCACACAGGTTCGATACAAAGGAACCAAAACCATTAATATTTCACCCGACTTTAACGATGCGGCAAAGTTTGCCGACCTCTGGATAAAACCCAAACAGGGAACCGACGCAGCGCTGGGAATGGCTATGGGACATGTTATCCTGAAAGAATTTTACCTCGATAAACAAATTCCATATTTTGAAGCATATGCACGGCAATACACCGATTTGCCTTTCCTGGTAAAAATTGAGAAAGAAAAGGGCCGGTATGTTGCCGGGAGTGTAATTCGGGCAAGTGATTTAAGTTCAGATTATTCGAAAGAGAAAAATGCAAAATGGAAACCGGTTTTTATCGATGAAAATTCCGATGATTTTGTAATACCCAACGGAACAATAGGATCGCGCTGGGACCAGAGCCGCAAGTGGAACCTTGAAATGAAGGATACACAAAGCGGGAAAGAGATTCGTCCCAGATTATCAGTTATCGAAAACCGCGATGATGTGGTTGAATTGTCGTTCCCTTATTTTGGCGGGGAAACTTACAAACATGAGCATTTTAACGCCAGCTCTCATCAGGATATCATAACGCGGAAAGTTCCGGTAAAAAAATCGGCAGATGGCGATTTCCTATATTGTACCGTATTTGACTTAATGGTAGCTAATTACGGAATTGCGCGCGGACTTGACGATGAAAATGCAGCTGAAAGTTACGACCAGGATTTACCATATACACCTGTTTGGCAGGCACATATTACCGGAGTTCCGGCCTCGCATGTAATTTCTACAGCCCGGCAGTTTGCTGAAAATGCAGCTAAAACAAAAGGGAAATCGATGATCATTATCGGAGCCGGTGTTAACCACTGGTTTCATACCGATATGATTTATCGCAGCGCCATCAACATGCTCATTTTCTGTGGATGTGTGGGACAGTCGGGAGGAGGCTGGGCGCACTATGTTGGCCAGGAAAAAGTTCGTCCGCAAACCGGATGGTTACCTCTGGCCTTTGCGCTCGACTGGAACCGTCCGCCACGTCAAATGAACACCACTTCTTTTTTCTACATGCACACCGATCAGTGGCGCTATGAAAAAGTAGGCCTTTCAGAACTGGTTTCACCTCTGGCCGATAAAGACAAATGGGGAAAAAAGTCGATGATTGATTGCAATGTAAAAGCTGAACGGATGGGGTGGTTACCATCCAGCCCGCAATTAAGCGAGAATCCGGTTGATTTGGCACGGCAAGCAGAACAGGAAGGAAAAGATGCTGAAACATTTGTTACTGAGAAACTGAAAACCGGAGAATTATCCATTGCCGCTGAAGACCCTGACAATCCTAAAAACTTTCCTCGTAATTTATTTGTGTGGCGTTCAAATTTACTGGGTTCCAGTGCAAAGGGAATGGAGTATTTTATGAAACATTTGCTGGGGACACAAAACAGTGTTTTTGGAGAAGATTTAAAAGCCGGCGGACAACAACTTCCGCAAGAAGTAAAATGGCACGAAAAAGCGCCTGAAGGCAAACTCGACCTGTTGGTTACGCTTGACTATCGCATGTCAACCACTACTTTGCACTCCGATATTATTTTACCGGCAGCCACCTGGTACGAGAAAAACGATTTGAGCACTTCTGACATGCATCCTTTTATCCACCCGTTTTCCAAGGCGGTTGATCCCGTTTGGGAAGCCCGTTCGGACTGGGAAATTTTTAAAGGGCTGGCCAAACGGTTTTCCGAACTGACAGAAAATCATCTTGGCAAAGAAAAAGACATTGTACTCCTTCCGTTACAACACGATTCGCCAATGGAGCTTTCGGAAACAACATTTGCCGAAGACTGGAAAGAAACAGGAGGGGAACTCAAGCCCGGTAAAAACATGTCGAAAATTATTGAAGTGGTTCGCGACTATCCGGAAACCTATCACCGATTTACAACGCTTGGCCCGCTAATGGCAAAGGCCGGCAACGGGGGAAAAGGAATAAGCTGGAATACTGAAAAAGAGGTTGAATTTTTAAAACTACTCAATAAAACTTCTGAAAACGAAGGAGAAACGCAAGGCCTTGCCAAAATTGAAACAGATATTCAGGCAGCAGAAACCATTCTTGCTTTGGCGCCTGAAACCAACGGACATGTAGCGCTCAAAGCCTGGGAGGCATTATCGGTAACAACAGGCCGGGATCATAAACACCTTGCCGAAACCCGCGAAGATGAAAAAATACGATTCAAAGATTTACAGACACAACCACGAAAAATTATTACCTCGCCAATTTGGAGCGGAGTAGATTCTGAAGAAGTTTCGTACAACGCCGGATACACAAATGTACACGAACTTATTCCGTGGAGAACACTCACCGGTCGTCAAACTACCTATCAGGACCACCCGTGGATGATTGCCTTTGGTGAAAACATGGTTTGTTACAAACCGCCCATCAATACCCGGTCAGTTCAGCAGGTAATGGATAAACTTGACAAATCGGATGAATACCTGCTTATTAATATGATGACACCACATAACAAATGGACAATCCATTCATCGTGGTCGGATAACTTGCTGATGTTAACACTCGGGCGTGGAGGCCCTGTAGTTTGGATGAGCGAAAAAGATGCTGCTAAAATCAATCTTAAAGACAACGACTGGGTTGAGGTTTTTAATAGCAACGGAGCTTCTGTTGCCCGTTTAATTGTTTCTCAACGGGTACCGGAAAATGCACTTATTATGTACCACAACCAGGAACGAACAGTGAATATGCCTGTAAACCAAATAAATGGGAACAGGGGAGGAGTGCATAATTCGGTAGAACGTATCTGCCTGAAACCCACGCATATGATTGGGGGTTATGCTCAATTAAGTTATGGCTTTAATTATTACGGTACGATTGGCTCAAACCGCGATGAGTTTGTGATTATCAGAAAGTTGAACAAAGTGGAATGGAAGGATGAAGCTTCCGGTGAAAATTAAAAATCAGGGGAAATGAAAATACGTGCACAAATAGCAATGGTTTTAAACCTGGATAAATGCATCGGTTGCCATACCTGCTCAGTAACCTGTAAAAATGTATGGACTTCGCGCAAGGGAATGGAATATGCATGGTTTAATAATGTGGAAACCAAACCAGGTGTTGGTTATCCAGATGAATGGGAAAACCAGGAAAAATGGAAAGGTGGCTGGAAACTCGACAAAGAAAAGCTGACACCTCGTATGGGCGGTAAACCGGGCATAATGAAAAATATTTTTGCCAATCCGAATATGCCGGAGATTGACGATTATTACGAACCTTTCACTTTTAATTATTCTATTTTACATAGAGGTTCCAAATTCAAAACACCGCCATCAGCCAGACCGCACTCCATATTAACTGGTAAACCGATGGAAAAAATCGAGAAATCGGCCAATTGGGAAGATAACCTTGGTGGAAGTTTTGAACAAAGAAGCCGGGAGAAGAATTTTGAAGAAGTTCAAAAGGAAATTTACGGTGAGTTTGAAAACTCTTTTATGATGTACCTTCCGAGGTTATGCGAGCATTGCCTAAACCCAACCTGTGTGGCAGCTTGTCCGTCGGGAGCTATTTATAAACGCGAAGAAGACGGCATTGTGCTGATTGACCAAAGCCGGTGCCGGGGCTGGCGACAATGTGTAAGCGCATGTCCATACAAAAAAATATATTTCAACTGGGAAACCAAAAAATCGGAAAAATGTACTTTCTGCTATCCCAGAATTGAAGTAGGTGAACCAACGATTTGCAGCGAATCGTGTGTGGGCCGTATTCGGTACATTGGTGTGCTGCTGTATGATGCAGATAAAATCCACACCGTGGCTTCAGGCCAAAGTGAAACCGATATTTACAAACAGCACCTCGACTTGTTTTTGAATCCGTATGATCCTGAAATTCAGCATGAAGCACAAAAACAGGGAATACCGCACAATATGCTGGAAGCTGCAAAACAATCACCCATCTATAAAATGGCTATTGATTGGAAAGTAGCTTTCCCCTTGCATCCCGAGTACCGAACATTACCCATGGTTTGGTATGTGCCACCATTGTCGCCGGTGATAAATGCGGCCGAAAGTGGCAAGATTGGTATGAACGGTATTTTACCCGATGTGGATGACCTGCGTATTCCGACAAAATACCTTGCCAACCTGTTTACTGCCGGAGACGAAATACCCGTAAAAGAGGCACTGAAGCGGATGCTGGCAATGCGTGCATACATGCGCAGTAAAACAGTTGAAAATAAAACCAATGTTTCGGTACTTGAAAATACCGGGCTCACCGCCAATGAAACCGAAAAAATGTACGAATTAATGGCCATTGCCAATTATAACGACCGTTATGTGATTCCAACCACACACAGGGAATATGCCAACGATGTGTTTGACATAAAAGCTTCGTGCGGATTTTCAGATGATGGCGGCTGCAGTGGCGATAAATTTAAAAACCTGTTTGGAGGAATGTAGTTATGCTAAAAACTTACAAAATATTATCCTTGGTGTTGTCGTATCCAAATGCGTCGTTACAGCAGTTTCTTCCGGATACAGAAGCAGAATTGAAAGATGAAGCGATGCTTTCAGTAAAAAGCATAAAAGGAATAAAACAGTTTACCGACCATTTTTATAAAATGGATTTAACCAACTGGCAAGCAGAATATGTACAATTATTTGATTATTCGAGAAGTGCTTCGCTGCATCTTTTTGAACATGTAAAAGGCGATTCGAAAGACAGGGGACAGGCCATGGTGGATATGCTTGAGTTTTATCGCGAAAATGGATTACAGCTGTCAGCCAATGAGTTACCCGACTATATTCCTGTTTTTCTTGAATTTCTTTCGATACAGGAACAAAACAAAGCTGCTGAACTTTTGGCTGAGCCTGTAAATATTATCCAGCGGATTTACCTGGCTCTTAAAGAGAAAGACAATCCTTATCAGCATGTATTGTCAGCTCTTGTTTCATTGTCGGCCAGGCAACCCGATGAAAAAGCAACAAAATTGGTTATTCAAAATGAGAAACCACTTGATCTTGATGCTGAGTACGAAGAAGAACCCATTGAATTTGGCGGGAACAATGCCTGCTTAAACTGCAAATAAATCTGTGCTATGGAAAATTATCTTAATAACTTTTGGTTTACATATTTCCCTCACATTGCGTTCGCTGTTTTTTGGTTTGGGTTGTTTACCCGCTTTATACTGGCAAATAATACAATTCAGGCAAAATCCACTCAATTACTTAGTAATAAAAGCGTTAAATGGGGGAGTAATCTGTTTCATTACGGAATTATAGTTGTATTTTTTGGGCATTTCACTCTCTTTTTGCCAGAAAGTATCTACCATTTAGTAATGTCAACGGAAACGAAAAGGGCAATTGCCATTATTTTCGGTTCATTTTTCGGAATTATGTCTTTCATAGGCCTGATAATTCTTGTTATAAACCGGACAGCCAATACACGTTTACGGATAAACAGTGGCTTTGCCGATTATTTTATTCTTATTCTTTTGCTTGTTGAAACCGTGTTAGGCTTGATTTCGGTTACAAAAACCGCTTCATCTCCGCTCGATAATTATACGTCGCTGGGGTTATGGGCACAAAAAGTAATTACATTTCAACCCGAAGCAGGCGAAATGATTGCGAATCACAGTATTATGTATAAAGTTCATTTTATTACCGGGCTTCTGATCTTTATGATTTTTCCTTATACAAAATTAATGCACATACTGGTTTACCCGCTTGCTTACTTTTTTCGCTCCGGTTATCAACTGGTTCGAAAAGGAAAGTTTTATTAGCAGATTTGTTTTTATTTATGATTGCAAATAGAAAAGCCTGTGAATCACATGATTTACAGGCTTTTGCTGTTTTTTGACCTTTGTTTTGGTCGGGATGACAGGATTTGAACCTGCGACCCCGTCGTCCCGAACGACGTACGCTACCGGACTGCGCTACATCCCGAAATTGATTAGCGAATTTTACTGTTCGTATAATCGAATGCAAAAATAATCTTTTTTCTTTTAACACAAAGAGAAGAGAATATGAATCAGAGTTCAAAACACAGATATTTTATATTTATATTATTTATCATAATATAAATTATAAGACAAACATATTTATTTAATATTTGGTAGAACGTAAGCATTCGCTAAACCCCGTCTATTTTTCCTGCCAATGAGTCATTAAGTTTGCTGTGAACCAAAAATGAAACAGAGATGCTCAATGCTCAAAAATTCCTGTCGATTTATCATGA
>JBKEDN010000112.1:0-6840 GCA_047975435.1 Draconibacterium sp.
TTGTTACCGTTTCAACCGGAGCAACATGAAGGATGGCATCTTTGACAACCTTCTGCGCAGGATGGTCAAAGCAGAGCCGTTGCCGTACAGAATTTATTGCTTAAATGCCTAATTCAATAAATATTTTCTGTTTAGAGTAGCTAAAATTTTTGCTTAAAAAATCTAAATCCACCGGATTTTGCAGGTGATCCAAAATTAAGTCCACCGGATTTTACGAGTGAGCCTTGAATTGATTCCTACAGATGCACCCAAATGTTCCAAGTTGATCAGAAACAAAAAAAGCAGCTCAAGCGAACTGCTTTTTTGTGGTTGGTGACTCAGCTGGGGCTCGAACCCAGGACCCCATCCTTAAAAGGGATGTGCTCTACCAGCTGAGCTACTGAGTCATCCTTGGATGTCCTTTGTTTCTCAAAGGCGGGTGCAAAAGTAGTATTTATTTTTTTCCACACAAACCTATCACGCATTTTTTTGATTTTTTTTGTTGTGATGTACTTTTTGATAAAAATAAAATGACTGATTTTAGCGCATGTAACTGATTGTTGTTTAGCCGATTTTCAACCAATATTTTCACCTTTTTTTTGATCCGGAACTGAAGTAAAATTTGAAGAGAAAAAAATTTAATTGTAGATTTGATCCTTCCAAAAAACAAAAACTTTCTTTAAAAGATCCAATACATATTCATTAAAGCTTGGTTAGTACAGAAGGATATATTGTAATCGCGGTTGTGGTACTCACAATTGTTGCTCTGGCAAAGGAAATGATGCGCCCGGGACTGATACTGTTTTCAGCATCCACAGTTTTACTGGCTACCGGAATCATTTCAAGCGAGGAAATGCTGGCCGGCTTTTCGAACAAGGGAATGCTTACAGTTGGGATACTTTTCCTGGTGAGCGAGGGGGTCAGGCAATCAGGAGTGTTAAACCGGGTTGCTCAAACCTATCTTCCGCGTAAACGACGAAAAATGGTGTCGATGATACCGCAAATTATGGTACCGGTTTCGATACTGTCGGGTTTTCTTAACAATACACCTGTTGTAATCATTTTTGCACCGATTATTAAAAAATGGTCGGAGAACCTGAATCTTTCCTACAAAAAATTTCTGATACCCCTTTCGTACGCAACCATTTTCGGAGGCATGTGTACTTTAATTGGTACATCGACCAACCTTGTTGTGCATGGTTTAATTCTGGAGAATGGCTTCCAGGGCTTTAGCATGTTCGAGCTCGCAAAAGTTGGTGGTTTTATTGCTATTGCAGGTACTATCTATATCACTGTTTTCGGAAACCTGTTATTGCCCGGGAAGAAGATTGTTTTTAATTCAATGAGCTCTACCGAGTACAAGGATTATTACTACGATATCATCATAGCGGAGGGGAGCAGCCTGGTGGGACAGGAAATAAAAAACGGGAGAATCAAGGAGTTGAAAGGGCTTTTTATTCAATGTATAAACCGCGATGGAGAAGTTATTGAAGCCAGAAAAGGTGTTTTTGAATTGCTGCCAAACGACAAACTCCTGGTTGCCGGCAAATCGGATCGTTTGACTTATATTCTGGCTAACGACAACATAAAACTTAGCGGAATTGATCTTGTAAAAGGAATTCCAAAAGACAAGCTAAAACAATACGAAGCAGTAATTGCACCCCGTTTCCCGGCCGTTGGGAAAACCATTCATGAATTTAATTTTTATGAACATTACCAGGCAGTAGTTCTGGCTATACACAGAAACGGAGAGCGGATTACTTCGAACATGGACAATTTAAAGCTAAAAGCGGGAGATAACCTGGTATTGCTTACAACCGAAAAATTTGCACAAAACTGGGGAGAGTCAAAAATATTTTATCTTACGTCCTACATCCGCGATTACAGGACTACAGGTACCTTCTGGAAAAAATGGCTGGCATTTGTAATTCTTTTACTGATGATTATCGGTACTACTTTCGGAGAGTTTCTGCAGAGGCCGGGAGGTGTTGAACCCGATATGTTTTACTTTGCTTCCATTGCAGCCGTTTTGCTGGTTTGGATGAAAATTATGCCGCATCAAAAATATACCAAGGCAATAAGTTGGGATGTGCTTATTACCATTGCCTGCGCATTTGCAATCAGTAAAGCCATGCAAAGTTCGGGAGCTGCTGAAGGCATTGCGCGTACAACAATCGAATTCTCCAAAGCCTTTGGCCCGGTGGGGGTGTTGGCAGCTTTATATTTGATTACTACAATTTTTACCGAAATAATCACCAACAATGCCGCTGCAGCACTTGTTTTTCCTATTGCGCTGGCTGCAGCACAGCAAATGGGGATAAATCCAAAGCCTTTTTTTGTCGCGATTGCCATTGCCGCTTCTGCCAGTTTTTCAACGCCTGTAGGATACCAAACAAACCTGATTGTACAGGCTATCGGAAATTATCGTTTTGTAGATTACGTGAAAATAGGTCTCCCGCTTAACTTCCTTGCCTTCCTTATTTCAATGTTATTAATTCCTTATTTCTGGAGTTTTTAGTCTCTTATTTCTTTGCATGAACTGGGAGGGAAATTTCTGATCGAAATAAAATTTTATCTTTGCCACACTATTGAATTTTTATAGAAAAACAACGAACAGCTACACAACCATACCATCCTTTGGCATGCAAGGGTAGCTTCTGAAATAAGATTAGTAACATGAATGAATATTCGTTGACCAACCTTCGTGAACTGGAAGCAGAAGCCATTCACATCATTCGCGAAGTTGCCGCCGAATTCGAAAATCCCGTAATGTTATATTCCATCGGAAAAGATTCATCGGTGATGGTTCGTTTGGCAGAAAAAGCCTTTTATCCCGGAAAAGTTCCTTTCCCGCTTATGCATATCGACTCGAAGTGGAAGTTCAAAGAAATGATTGAATTTCGCGATAATTATGCGAAGGAAAATAATTGGGACCTGATTGTTCATTACAACAAAGAAGGTTTCGAAAGCGGGGTTGGCCCTTTTACCCACGGAAGTAAGGTGCATACCGACATTATGAAAACACAGGCACTTTTGCAGGGGCTGAACAAATATAAATTTGATGCCGCTTTTGGTGGCGCCCGTCGCGACGAGGAAAAATCGAGGGCTAAAGAACGGATTTTCTCGTTCCGTGATAAATTTCATCAGTGGGATCCGAAAAACCAGCGACCCGAGCTTTGGAATATTTACAATGCCAAGGTTCAAAAAGGAGAGTCGATTCGTGTTTTCCCAATCTCGAACTGGACAGAACTCGATATCTGGCAATACATTCGTTTGGAGAAAATACCCATCGTCCCGTTGTATTATGCCAAAGAGCGCCCGGTAGTTGAAATGGATGGTACCCTGATTATGGCAGATGATGAACGCATGCCCAAAGAACTACGCGACAAAGCAGAAATGCGAAAAGTGCGTTTCCGTACACTTGGATGTTACCCACTTACCGGGGCAATTGAATCGGAAGCTGATACCATCGAAAAAATCGTTGAAGAAATGATGACCGTGACTGTATCTGAAAGGACAACACGTGTGATTGATTTTGACCAGGAAGCATCGATGGAACAAAAGAAAAGAGAGGGGTATTTTTAAGATGAATGGTGAGTGGGCGTGAGACCGCTTCGTCGCTTCGCTCCTCGTGGAATCGCACCACGAACAAAGTTGGATGCACAATTTTCCGAGGGAGGAACGACCGAAGGAAACTCATTCCAAAACCACTAAAGCAGAATTAAGAAATGACAACAAAAAAACTTAAAATACAAGAGTTTCTGGATCAGGACCAGAAGAAGGATTTATTGCGCTTGTTAACGGCCGGTTCGGTGGATGATGGAAAATCGACACTGATTGGCCGTTTGATGTTTGACAGTAAACAGCTTTACGAAGATCAGTTGGCTGCATTGGAGCGCGACAGCAAACGTGTGGGACATGCCGGAGAAGATATTGATTATGCCCTGTTGCTCGATGGTTTAAAAGCTGAACGCGAACAGGGGATCACCATCGATGTGGCTTATCGCTACTTTTCAACAGCTAAGCGTAAGTTTATTATTGCTGATACTCCCGGGCACGAGCAATACACCCGGAATATGATTACCGGCGGTTCTACCGCCAACCTGGCCATCATCCTGATTGATGCCCGTCATGGAGTGATTACGCAAACAAGACGTCATACTTATCTGGCTAATTTGCTGGGAATTAAACATGTGGTTGTCGCCATTAATAAAATGGACCTGGTAGATTTCAGCCAGAAACGTTTTGAAGAAATAAAAAATGAATACGCCGCTTTTGTAACGCAGCTTGATGTTCCGGATGTAAATTTTATTCCACTTTCAGCATTAAAAGGCGATAATGTGGTAGAGACTTCTGAAAGAATGCCCTGGTACCACGGCCCGAGTTTGCTGGAGTTTCTGGAAAACGTTCACGTAAGTTCCGACCGTAATTTTGACGATATGCGTTACCCGGTGCAGTATGTTTTACGCCCCGATATTAAATTCCGTGGATTTTCCACTTCGGTAGCTTCCGGTATCATCAGAAAAGGTGACGAAGTGATGGTGTTGCCGTCTTTAAAAAAATCGAAGGTAAAATCGATCATCACCTACGACGGGGAGTTGGATTATGCTTTTCCTCCGCAGTCGGTAACGGTTACTTTGGAAGACGAAATCGACATTTCGCGGGGTGACATGCTGGTCCACCCGGATAATTTGCCGCGGGTTGAACGCCAGTTTGAGGCAATGCTGGTTTGGATGGATGAAAACGAGATGAACCTTTCAACCCAGTTTTACATCAAACAGGCCAACAATAATACGAAGGCACGTATCGATGAAATTCGTTACAAAGTAGATGTAAATACACTAGAAAAATCGAATATCGATAAATTCAGCCTGAATGAAATCGGGCGGGTGGTAATTACCACTACCAAACCGCTTTTCTTTGATCCTTATAAAAAGAACAAACAAACCGGTTCATTTATTTTGATCGATCCGGTTACTCATAATACTTGTGCGGTAGGAATGATTATCGACAAACTGAGCGGTAAAAATCTGCCTTCACGTATTACGGATACGGATAAGGAACGGATTGCCGCCGGAAAATCGCTGATTAAAACCGAAGAGCGCCAACAGAAACTTAACCAGAAAGGCGAAACCATTTGGATTACAGGTTTGCACGGATCAGGCAAAAATGAACTGGCTTTCAGCCTCGAACGGAAATTGTTTGATGAAGGCGCTACCGCGGTGCTGATTGACGGGAGTTCACTGCGTTCGGGCTTAAGCCGCGAACTGGATTATTCGCCAGCCGACCGTGCCGAACATTTACGCCGCGTAGCACACATTTGTAAAATGCTGAACGACCAGGGAATTATTACCATCTGTTCGTTTATTTCACGGAATGAACCGTTGCGCGAACAGGTTGCCGAGCTGATTGGGAAAGAGCGTTTCCACTTGTTTTATATGGATGCTTCGCTGGAATTCTGCAAACAAAATAAACCGGAGTTGTATGTGAAAGCCGAAAACGGGGAAGTAGAAAATCTTCCGGGGTTTGATTTGGAATACGAAGTTCCGCAAAACGCAAAACTGGTATTCAAACCCGAAGAAAACGAAAACAACCTGGATGCGATCCTGGATTACCTGGCAAACAATAAGGTTTTTCCGGTTCATTAATTTTATAACAAATGAAAATACTGGTAACAGGCACGGCTGGTTTTATAGGGTTTCACCTGGTTAATAAGCTGGTTAATCATGACTGTGAAATAGTTGGTATCGATAACATTAACGATTACTATTCGCCTGAGCTAAAGTTTGCACGATTAGCTGAAGCCGGTATTTCGGAAGAAGCAGCCGTTTGGAATAAAAAAATCGCCAGTTCAAAATACCCGAATTATTCGTTTGTAAGAATGAAGCTGGAAGACCGCGAACAGCTAATCCGGCTTTTTGAAACTGAAAAGTTTGATCTCGTCTGCAATCTTGCAGCACAGGCGGGAGTGCGTTACAGCATCGAAAACCCGCAAGCTTATATTGACAGTAACATTGTGGGCTTTGCCAATATACTTGAAGCTTGCCGGCATAATAACATTCAGCACCTGGTATATGCCAGTTCGTCAAGCGTTTATGGTAACAGTTCGAAAATGCCGCTGTCAACTTCCGATGTTGTTGATAATCCGGTGAGTTTGTATGCGGCCACCAAAAAAAGCAACGAATTGATGGCGCACACTTACAGTCATCTTTACGGTTTTGCGACCATCGGATTGCGTTTTTTTACAGTTTATGGCCCATGGGGAAGACCGGATATGGCTTATTTTTCCTTTACCAAAAATATACTGGAAGGGAAGCCGATTAAGGTGTTTAACAATGGTGACCTTTACCGCGACTTTACTTATATCGACGACATTACAGATGGGATTGTTAAAATCCTCAATTCGGCGCCAAAGAATTCATATAAAGTTTACAACATCGGAAATTCGACTCCGGTAAAACTGATGGATTTTATCCAAATTATTGAGACAGCACTTGGCAAAAAAGCTGAGAAAGAATATCTGGAAATGCAGCCCGGTGATGTTTACAAAACCTTTGCTGATGTCAGCGACCTGGAGCACGACTTTGGCTATTCTCCCGATACTCCGCTCGAAAAAGGGATTGGGGAATTTGTAAAGTGGTACCTGGATTACTATAAGTAGGCTTGCCGGATTCTTGTCAATGTCTTTGGTGTGTAATGTGTTGATTATTAGTTGAAAATAATTTCTGTTTTTAATTTTTCAGTTGAATTAGGCATTTAAGCAATAAATTTTGTACGGCAACGGCTCTGCTTTGACCATCCTGCGCAGAAGGTTGTCAAAGATGCCATCCTTCATGTTGCTCCGGTTGAAACGGTAACAAT
>JBKEDN010000168.1:0-10675 GCA_047975435.1 Draconibacterium sp.
GTGCATAACTGTATGGCATTTTAATTGATTTGACACCATTAAAATACTAAATTTCAGTAATATGCACAACTTATATCTCATCTTTTTATTTGATAATTAATTCCGCCAACGGGTTTATTTACTTTTTATATTTATCTCCTTTCAATTCGCTTCCCTTTAAATGGCTAATTAAGCCGCGGTCTAATTTTCCAACTTCATCTGCTAAATCATATGCCTTTTGAAACTCTTCCTGCTTAATATATTCATTGTCAAGGGCACGATAGAGTTGAGAACGAACTTCTCCTGCCGAACCTTTTGAAATAAACAGAAACTGAATGAACTCTTTATTTCCACCTCTTTCAAAACCCTCTGCAATATTGTCCATGGCAGAACCTGCCGAACCTTTTATTTGGCTCACTAGTTTAAAGTCTTTGGAAAATACATCATAGTCAGTATAAACTTTTATAAGTTTACAAAGCTCTCTGGCTTTCTGCCAGGCAATAATATCTTCGAACTTATTAAATGTTGCCATACTCTAAACTCTGAACTCTAAACTCTAAACTCTAAACTCTGAACTCTAAACTCTGAACTATTTCTTCGTTTCGTAAGCCGTATATCCTCTGCGCAAAGCATCGAGGAAAGCACGTGAAGAAATGGTGGAAGCTGTTATTGCATCAATATCGCCACCATCTTTTGATACCGTGAAATTGGTTGTTTCCGGATTTTTTCCAATCACGTTTTGTTTTGTCTTTGCCGGATCCGGGTTTTTAAACCAGGTATCCATTTTAGATCCCAGCCCGGGTGTTTCGGCGTGTTCAAGTATTGAATAACCTGAAATATTCCCGTCTTTATCAACCCCGGCCATAACTGAAATGAAACCGCTAAAACCGGTGCGGGTGTATGTTTTTATAGCCGTTCCTACCAGTTCTCCTCCTTTAAACGCAGGGAACAACTCAATGCTGTCGGCACCTTCTTCGGTAAGCACTTTGTAGCTGGTTCCCAATTCATCAAATTCCGGAAGAACCTGGGTAATCGCTTCGGTTTGTGCTTTAATTTTTGCTGCCTCGATGGGTGCTTTTGTAAAGTCATATACAAAACCAAGTGCAGCTGCAGCAATACCGGTTACCAAAACCAGCGTTGCCACCATATTTATAAATGTCGATTCTTTTTTAGCCATTGTTATTTCCCTCCGAATCGTTTGGGTTTAATATAATAGTTGAGCAAAGGTGTTACTGCATTCATAATTAATATGGCAAATGAAATACCTTCAGGATAAGAACCAAACATACGAATGTTGATAGTTATTAACCCAATTCCGATTCCGTAAATGATTTGTGCCTTCGGGTTCATGGGTGAAGTAACCATGTCGGTTGCCATAAAAATGGCGCCAAGCATTAAACCACCTGCCAAAATCTCATAAACCGGGTTGATATACATTTCGGGATTGATGACCCAGAAAATGCCTGAGAATACAAATACCGTAGCAATAATTGAAACCGGAATGTGCCAGGTAATTACTTTTTTCCAGATCATATAAATACCTCCCAAAATCAAGAGTAATGCGGAAACTTCGCCAAGAGAGCCGGGGTTAAACCCTAAGGCCATATCCGAAATTCCGGGAAGCCCTTCGATTTTGGCAATCGGTACACCGTTTTTAATTCCTTCTTTTATAAGTGCCAATGGTGTTGCCGCAGAAACAGCGTCAACCGCTGCCGTTTTAATGCCCGGCCACGAAGTCATTTGAACCGGAAAAGAGATGAGCAGAAATACGCGGCCAACCAGCGCCGGGTTAAAGATGTTGCTTCCGATACCACCAAACGATAGTTTACCGATTCCCATGGCTGCCAGCGCACCAATCAGGATGATCCACCAGGGCAGGCCCGAGGGGACATTAAAAGCCAGCAGAATACCGGTAATAATTGCCGAACCATCAGTAACCGATGGTGTAACTTTTAACAGGTACTTTTGAATAAGGTATTCGAACGCCACACAAGCGGCAACCGCAATCAGTGTTACGCGTAAGGCATCGAGCCCAAACATAAATACCGACCAGGCCAACGCCGGAATCATGGCGTAGATTACCCGGTACATGATTTTTTGTGTCGAGTCGCCCGAGTGTACGTGCGGCGAAGGCGAAACTGTTAATAATTTGCTCATTATACTAAAATTAGCCCCCTCTGGCTCCCCCAGGGGGGAGAATTAAGGAGTGGTAATTATTTTGTTTTATGCTTCAATGTTGAAATTTTTTCAAATTCTCTTTTCCCCCTCCTTTGGAGGGGATAGGGGAGGCTTCTATTTTTTTCTTGAACGGATTATTGCACCCACTTTTCCTTTTCCAAAACGGATGTAGTCTAACAACGGCCGGTTAGACGGACAGGTGTAGCTGCACGAACCACATTCAATACAGTCCATCACCTTTTCTTTTTCGGCACGGTCGAAAATCTGTTTTTCACCCAAAGTCATCAAAAGGAATGGTTCCAGCCCCATCGGACAAACCGATACACAACGCGAACAACGGATACAAGCGATTATCTCTTCGCGCTTCGATTCTTCGGCTTTCATCAGCAAAATACCCGAAGTCCCTTTTGTAACCGGAACATCCAGCGAGCTGATGGCACGTCCCATCATGGGGCCGCCGCTTATTATTTTGCCGGTATCTTCGGGTAATCCCCCTGCGGCTTCTACCAATGCAGAGGTTGCCGTTCCGATCCGGACCAAAAAATTAGAGGGCTGAGAAACGCCTTTACCGGTAATGGTAACCACGCGCTCAAACAGTGGTTTATTTTTTTGAACTGCTTCGTAAACCGCAAAAGCAGTCCCCACATTACTTACTACGGCGCCAACTGCAATGGGTAAGGCGCCCGACGGAACTTCGCGGCCGGTAACCGCGTTGATCAACTGTTTCTCACCTCCCTGCGGATATTGAACTTTTAGCGCAACAACGCTTACTCCGTTTACCGATTTACATTTTTCGGAAAGTAGTCGAATGGCATCCGGCTTGTTGTTTTCAATGCCAATTACTGCCTTGTCAACATTCATGGCTTTCATCAGCAATCGGATACCCACCAAAATTTCATCAGCTTTTTCGAGCATTAAACGGTGGTCGGAAGTAAGATAAGGCTCACACTCCACACCGTTAATCAGCAAAACTTCGGCTTTCATTCCTTTTGGCGGAACCAGTTTTACATGGGTTGGGAAAGTGGCGCCACCTAAACCTACAATTCCTGAATCCTGAATTTTTTTGACAATTTCGGCACTTTCAGCAGAAATTTCTTTTACCAGGGTTTCAGAACGGTCGATGTCTTCCATCCACTCGTCGCCATCCACATCAATAAAAATCCCTTGTTTGGGATATCCTGAGCTATCAGCTGAGAAATCTACTTTTTTTACTGTTCCGGAAACGGAAGAATGAATATTGGTGGAAACAAAACTGCTGCTTTGTGCAATTACCTGCCCCACTTTTACCTTGTCGCCTTTTTTTACAAGCGGTGTTGCCGGCGCCCCAATGTGTTGTGCAACCGGGATAAAAACCGCCGACGGAATGGAAAGAACTTCGATCTTCCGGTCTTTCGACAATTTATTTTCGGGAGGATGTACTCCGCCTATTTTGAACGTTTTTAACATCCTGAATTATTTAGCTATTGGTTTCAACTTCTACTTCGGTTTTCACTTTTCGTGGTGGAAAGTTCAGTTCAAGAATAGAATTGGTAGGGCAAACCGGTACACATTTACGGCACAGTTTACATTTGTCGGAATCGATAAATGCCAGGTTATTTTCCATGGTAATCGCATCGAATTTACACTCTTTAAAACATTTGCTGCAACCGATACATGCCACATCACATGCTTTTCGGGCAACACCACCTTTGTCCATATTCCGACAGGCCACCACCACTTTCCGGTCTTTTGGCATCCGTTTGCGCATCTCGATCAGGTCTTTCGGACAAGCTTCCACACAGGCTCCACAAGCCACACATTTATCGTCGAGGATAAGCGGAACTCCCATGCCGGCGCGCAGGTCGATGGCATCAAAATCACAAGCTTCCACACAGTCGCCATAACCCAAACAGCCATACTGGCAATCTGATTCGCCACTGTAAACCGACGAAGCAATGGCACAGGTTGTAGCGCCGTCGAAAGCGCTGGTTTTGGGCCGGTGGTCGCAGGTGCCGTTACAACGGATAAAAGCTACGCGCGGATCTTTTTTTACCGCTTCCAGGCCCAGGATAGAGGCTACATCGCCCATGGTGTCGTTGCCTCCAACGGGGCAGTTCAGGTCGCCCAGGTCGCTGGCTTTCACACAAGCTTCGGCAAAAGCACGGCAACCCGCAAAGCCGCAGCCACCACAGTTGGCGCCCGGCAGCGAGCCTTCTACATCGTCGATGCGCGGATCTTCAAAAACCTTGAATTTTTGTGCCACAAAGTAAAGGATTACAGCCGCAGCCCCACCAATTACTACTAAAGTGACAATGGTATATACAACAGTGATACTCATTTGTTAATCAGTTTCTTCAAGTTCGAATTTGAATATTTTTTTTAATAGATGCCTAAAAAAATATAATGTTATATAGTATGGAATCAGAATTGCCAGCGATATCAAACCCGATTGTAACTCGTTGTTTAATACTGTTTGTGTAACGATCAATGTCAGCAAAACCAGCACGAAGGGAATAACGTAGCCCCAAAGCAGCGCAGCAAAACCTTTTGATTCTTTAAAAAGGATGGTGACTTCCTGCCCGGGTTTGTAGTCGCCTTTGTAATCTGTTACTTCAATTTCCTTGTCCTGGTAATCGGCAACGGTGCAGGCCCCTTTGGCATGGCACGACGAACATGCCGACTGGTTAACGATGGTAACAATCAGCGAATTATTGTTCACCGCTTTCACAAAACCTTTATGTCGAATATCTGTAGTCGTAGCTTTCAATTTTGCTATTTAGAGATTACAAATGTAGGTATTGATTTGAATCTGCAAATGACAGAAAACTAATTTTTCTGAAATCTGAGAAATTTAGAAATAGTCTAAGTTAGAGTTCAGAGTTTAGAGTTCAGAGTTCAGAGTTCAGAGTTTAGGGTTCAGAGTTTAGAGTTCAGGGAATGGGGGGCAGTAATCGGGGTTCTGTAAATTCTGTGCTGCCAGCTCCTGTTATCTTTCGGGGAGGAGAGAACGTTTTTCAATGTTGGCCGTAAGTGTTTCGATGAATACAAAATGGTTTTTGATGCTGATTGAAATGTAATTGATGCGCGAAGGACAAGCTTCTATGATGGCCGGATTCCTTTCGGGGTTGACTGAAACTGTTTCGATGTTGTATGGATTTGCTTCAATGAAGGCAGGTTTGTTTTCGATGTTGTTAGAATTATTATCGATGATGAAAGGTTTATCTTCAATGTTGATCGGATTAATTTCTATGAAGGAAGAATTAGCTTTGATGTTGTAAGAATTGTCTTCGATGTTGATAGGAACAACTTCGATGTTGACAGAATGGGCTTCGATGAAGATAAAACAGTTTTCGATGTTGTCAGATTTTTCGTCTATGCTGAGGCACCTGGTTATTGATAAAAAGGAAATTTTTATTCAACCGGTTCTTCGGGTTCCTGTGTTTTTTTACCGGTAGCGCTTAAATTGGCCACTACGCGGCTAAAGGTAAACTGTGCTTTTAAAATTTCGTCGTGCTGGTAGTAAGCCGAGGCAATTTTACAGATGCCAATTACCTCGGTATAAATTTCGTTAAAAGCAACAACTGCGGCTTCCGATACCGATTTTGTGGATGCTTTTTGCGTTTCCTGTTCGGTGTTTGCCTCGCTAAGTTGGGTGGCATAGCCAATTATGTTGTCGATAAGCGCCGGGTTGGTGCCTTTTTCCACAATCTTGTTTTTAAGCTGGTTGGTCATTCCTTTTTTAAAGGCAAACAGCAGTTGTACCAGCGCTTCCTGGTCGCCGGAGCGTGCAGCTTTCAGGTAACTGTTATACCCCAGCGTTTTAATAATTTCTTCTGAACTGTCGATAAAATCCACTTCAATCTGGGTTTTCAGAAACTGCAAATTACGCAAAGCCGGGGCCTGTATTTCGGCCAGTGCGGCGGTGGCATCGCGCAGGGCTTTCTTTTTGTCGAGGCCCAGGTAGTCTTCCATGGCCGTATCTATTTTGGTGTGTAGCGCCTGGGCGTATTCGGGTGTCCAGTTGCTGCGTACCAGCGAAAGGTCGGCCAGTTGGTTGGTAAACGAGGTGGCAATTACTTTGCCTGCCATTAGCATGTCGCTGTCTTTAGCGGAGTAAATTCTTGTTTGTGCCATGGTTGAAAATTTTTAGGTTAATTATTATTGTTTAAAAACTGCTCGCCCTTTTTCCGACACGGGTTGCAAAACAGCGCCAGCAGGGGAGTATTTATTAAAACCGGTACCCAAAACCAAACTTTACGCCGGTTTCGGCCAATCTTTCTTTTTTAGTGGGTTCGAACTGAATAATTGCATGATAGTTCATAAAAGGACTCAAGGTAAAAACAAGATTCTTGTAGCTGTAAATGCCACCAATGCCCAATCCAAACCCAATACCCGATTGTGTTGCTGTGGGCTGATTGTTCCAAATGTTGAATTGCAAATCAACCAGTGGGCCCCCTTCAATGAAAATGTATTTTAAAGGCTGATAGTTTATAAATAAAGGAAGCGTAAGGATATCAGTATCCCACGATCCGCTAATATCCGGAACGTCGGGGTTATAACCGGCGGCAATCATAATATTGTTTTTTCGGTATTCTAACCCGGTTTTTAGGGCTAGGGTTTCCGAAAGGTTATGTTGGTAGTGCAGGCCAATGCTATACATCCCGTTGTTACTGTATCCTTCTCTTTTTTCGAAACCATTAATGAGCATTGTGTTCCACCCGCTACCGTAATTTATGGAGATTAGATGTGGGGTTTGCGCCCTTATTGTACTTGATAAGAGCGATAGTATAACGATTAATATTGCAGATATACAATGTCTATTTAAAAGATTTTCCATGTTTTGCCTTTAAGGGTTTCTATTTAAACAGTGTCTCAATACTTTCACTTTTTACAGATTTTATATGATGTATTTTTTTCGTTTTCCTCGATTTGAAGAAAATAAATCCCTCTTTTTAATTGAAGGGTATTAATACTCAGGTAATTCCTGGTGTTCATTTGTGCGTATAGAACTTTCCCGTTAATATCCATCAAGGTAACTTTTCTTAATTTATGATTTGGAAAAGCAATATTAAGTTGCTCAGCAAATGGGTTTGGAAAAACCTTAATGTTTGATTCCTGAAGTTTTTGGATTCCTGTTGAAAGTAGGCTACAATCTTTGAAATGACTATTTAGGTTTGAATAGATTTTACTGTAATTTTCAAACTGACAAACCACCAGTGGGTGCAGTATCCCGATGCCTCCTGCGTAGATACAACTATTATTTGGCCCTACTCCTTCAATAAATTTTAACTTTTCATCCCACTGTGTATCTTCTTTAAACTCAATTATCTTTCTTCCGTTCAGGATATATACTGAATCTACGATAGAATTGTAAAGTTCAAATGTATCACCTTTTACCAAATTTAAATTGAATACCAACTCCGGCATGGAACCTTCAGGCGGAATGTACCAAATAGAATCATTATTGACAGATGTTTTTATCTTGCCGTAATTTATTTTCTGATTGTATCCATAAGTACCTTTCCACCAAAGTTCTGTCCATCCGTCAATTTTCTCACCGGCAAATAAAGTGTCTATAAAATTACCTGCAAGTTGCTGGTGTGCAATATACCAAATGGTGGTATCCGGTTTTATAACCGGTTTGAAATTTTGCCCCCAGGAGATGGTGGATGTCCCTAAAAGCAATAGTATGACTAATTTTATTTTCATGGTTATAATTTTGTTTTAACAAATTATTCTGTTAACAACATTTGCTTCGTATCTGTAAGTTTCCCGTCACACACCAGGTTTATTTAGATACATACTGGCAGTAAGTTCTTTGATACTTTCTTTTTTTATTTGATACAGGTCTATGCTTTTTGCCTGCCTTCCATATTTTATATATTAAATTTACGCGATAGAGCATTGGTAGATACAGGAAAAGAATATGAGTTGTTTTGGTTCAGTTTTATAAAGATCTCCTCTCTTTCAACGAGAGGAGAATCAGAGGTTGCTGGCATTAATTACATACCGAGTTTACGTGAACATTTAATTTACCACCAGTTTGAACTTCAAAGCCGGAGTTAAATATAACATCATTAGATTCTAAATAAACAGTTTTTCCTGTTGTTATGGTTGCTGTTAGCCCTGATATTATAATGTTTTTTGCGATATAAGCTCCTGAATTATTATTAAAGGTGTTGAGGTTCAAAGACGTTGTGTAATAGTTGCATTCGCAGAAATTTAGTTTTTCATTGTTGAGGGCTGAATGGACATATTCCAGTTGGTCGGGTGTAATGCTTTGCTGACTGGCATTGTAGTCCATTAAGTTGTTAGAACAATGTACGTCATTCCAGCAACAAGGACTTGGTTCGTTAATATCAAGCATTTGTTGTATGGTTGGTGTATCATCACAAAAATCGTCCCAGTCTGTTTTACAGGCCCCTCCATTAGTCATTACTGTATGATATAGGTTTAAACAATGCCCTATTTCATGGTTTATTAGTGTGGCAGAAGCCCTATTATACCAATTATTGTTGTTGTCAACACTTGCAATGTACCTTGTGTATGGCTTAAACAGAAGAATTGCATTGTCACCAATGTATCTTGCATAGCCGCCTGTATTCCCTTGTGGGCTTGTGATGAATATATTAATTGCGCTATTTTTACTTTGACCATAATTATTTTGCAAGTTCGACAACGCATAATAATCATAGTAAGATGCTGAATTTTTCCAAAAAAACACCGCCGATAATTTATAGCGATATCCTGGATCATAGACCGGGACGTTTCCGAATGGTTGTAATCTCATTTCCTGGTTATTATTCAGCAGATTGTTTGCATAGTCGATGATATATTCCGCAAAATCGTAACCACTAAAGTTATTTGAGGGTGTTAAGCCATCATCATTTTCATTGAAGTTGCCTGTTCCATCATCTTTTTGAATGAAATGGATGATTACTCTAATATGTTTTAATGGATCTCCTGGGTCGAAGTTATTTGTTCCACTTTTAAGATTGACCGCAGTTGTATCAGCAATAAAGCAATATTGAGAGAAACATGGAACTGTACTAATTAAAATTATTATAGTAAATAATAAATGTTTCATAAAATTACTTTTTTACAAATTTGAATGAAGACCGTTCGCCGGAAGTAGTGATTGTGGCATAATAAACACCGGATGGCAAATTCCCTATGAAAAGCCTTTGGGCATTGTGTGCGATTTTGAGCAATGATCCATTTATAGTCCTGATTTCAATCTGAACGTCTCCGCGAACCCGGGCATCTGGAAACTGAAGGTTCAGGTAATCTTCCACCGGATTGGGAAAATATCGAATCCGGCTGTTTTCTTTGTCAGTAACAGCGGTGTAGTTAAACAGAGCGTTGCAATTGTACCCCGATTTATCCCAACGTGTGGATTTATAATTTCCCAGAAAACTATCACTGTAGCATCTTAATGGCCCCAGGTGGCTGGGGATATCAAGTACACACTCCAAGGCTTGTGGCAGCATATGGGTAAGGCAACCCACCTGTTCAATTATTACATCATTAAAACCCCAGTTAGACGAAGTAGTGGGCGAAGTGTAGAGTACTTTGAGCTCTTTGTCGTTGATGGTAATGTTTTTAACCGAATCAACCACAATTTCTCCCAAGGGATCATAATTACAGAAATCCCCCAGGTTGTCACTCCCATAGATCGTCCAGTTATCTCCGGCCCGGGCATTGAAATCATATAAGGTAAAAAACTGATCGTTCTTTAAATAGAATACCTTGTTGTTCTCCTGGTACATGTATTCGTTTCCCAGGTCAGAAATGTCAATACCATTCGAATGGTAATATGTTTTACTGATAACCTGCACTGTTTTTTCCTGAATCAGGGTATCTTTTACCGATTCATACAGTACATATCCTTCGTTTGCCGGCATTGTGCCTTCATTTCTGGAATAATACCATTTAGCGCCAACCGGAGCCCACTTGGTTTGCGTGCTGGCTATGCCGTAAAATAAAAGAAATAATAGAACTAATTTTATTTTCATGGTTATAATTTTGTTTTAACAAATTATTGCGTTAACAACATTTGCTTCGTATCTACAAGTTTTCCGTCACATACCAGGCTGTATAAATACATGCCGGCGGTAAATTCGTTGCCGTTTATAATTTCGCTACCACTTCCTCTTTGGTTAAGTCCAATGGTTTTTAACAAGGTTCCTGTCATATTGCAAATATGCAGTTGGGCGCTGTTTGTCTCCTGCGGTATTTCAAACCTGATGGTGGTTTGTACTGAGAAAGGGTTGGGTGCATTCTGGTATAGTTTTACCTCACTAGCCATTGTATTGCTATTCGTACCGTTGAGTGTTCCACTTTTAAGGTTTCCTATGTTATTGCAACAATCATTTTCCAGGGTTTCTACTCTAGTCTCCAACTCTTTTATAGCCTCAACTAAAACCGGGATTAATCCGATATAGTTTACACTAAGGTAGCCTGATTCATCTTCCTCGACCAGCTCGGGAAATATTTTTTGAATATCCTGGGCAATAAAGCCGATGTTCTTTTTACTTTC
>JBKEDN010000087.1:0-4658 GCA_047975435.1 Draconibacterium sp.
CCGATAAACCCGATCCGCCATCCGGTCATCGCATAGGCCTTGGAAACCCCGTTGACCGTGATCGTACGGTCGTACATGCCGTCGATGGAAGCGATACTCGTGTGCTTGCCCGTAAAATTGATATGCTCGTAGATCTCATCGGAAACCACAAAGATCTTGGGATGCCGTTTCAATACCTCGGCCAGGCCTTTGAGCTCTTCCTTGCTGTAGACCGATCCACTTGGGTTGCAGGGCGAGCTGAACCACATCATTTTTGTGCGTGGGGTTATCGCGGCCTCCAATTGGGCCGGTGTCATCTTAAAATCGCTGTCGATCGTCGTAGGCACTTCTACGGGGATGCCTTCCGCCAATTTAACAATGTCGCTATAGCTTACCCAATACGGGGTCGGTAATATGACTTCGTCCCCTTGGTTGAGCATGCACATGGCCACATTGGCCAGGGATTGCTTGGCCCCGGTAGAGACTACGATCTGGTCCGGCCCGTATTCGAGTCCGTTGTCGCGCTTGAATTTTTGAGCGATCGCCTGCTTTAAATCGGTGTACCCGTCCACGGGGCTGTAGCTACTGTAATTATCGTCAATGGCCTTTTTGGCGGATTCCTTGATGAAATCGGGGATGTGGAAGTCGGGTTCCCCAAGACTAAGCCCTATAATATCCTTGCCTTGGGCACGTAGTTCCCTTGCCTTGGCGGCCATGGCCAAAGTGGCCGAAACGGCCATGCTGTTGATTCGGTCGGACAACAATTCCTTCATGGATGGTTCAATATTTTTGATAAAGCACTCCAGGTCTTTTGCCCAGTGCCTTTAGATGTTTAAAATGCGAAATTATGGCTTTTCTCGTGGTTTCGTATTCGTTATAGGGCAAATTGAATTCCTTGGCCGTACGTTTCACGATCTCCCCGATTTTTGTGTAATGCACATGACTGATATTCGGGAAAATATGGTGCTCTACCTGGTGGTTCAATCCGCCCGTAAACCAATTGACGAGCTTGTTGTTGGTGCTGAAATTGGCGGTGGTGAACAATTGGTGGATGGCCCAGGTATTTCCCATCGTCCCTGATTCGTCTGGTAGTGGGGTGGTGGCCTTGTTCTGGATATGGGCCAACTGGAAGACCACGCTTAAGATTACCCCGGCCACGTAGTGCATTACGAAAAACCCTAGCAGAACCTTCCACCATGCGATGTCCAGGATCCATAGCGGAAGGAGGAACCACACGGCCAGGTAGAGTACCTTGGTGACTACCAAGGTGCTCCAGTTGACTATGGGATTCGGGAATTTTCCAAAAGAAAGTCTTCGTTTGGTATACCGGTACATCTGTTTGAAATCGGTCGTGATGGCCCAGTTAAAGGTGAGCAGGCCATAGAGGAAAACCGAATAATAATGCTGGAAACGATGGTACCATTTCCACTCGCCATGTTCCGAAAAACGCAAGATCCGGCCTACTTCCATATCCTCGTCATGGTGATGGATGTTGGTATAGGTATGGTGCAGGACATTATGTTGTACCTTCCAGTTGTACACATTGCCGGCCAGTACGTAAATACTGCTCCCCAACAGGTTGTTCACCCAATTTTTACGGGAATAGGAACCGTGGTTGGCATCGTGCATCACGTTCATACCCACCCCTGCCATGCCAACCCCCATGACCATGGTAAGGAGCAGGTTTACCCAATTGGGCCAACCCAACGACAAGATCATAAAATAGGGCGCCAGGAACAGGGCGAACATAATCAGCGATTTCAAGTGCAACCGCCAATTCCCGGTTTTTTTGATGTTGTTCTCCTTGAAGTAGCTATTGACCCTTTTGTTCAGGGTCTTAAAGAAATCGGTAGGGTCTTTACGGGGGAAACGTACGGGGTTGACTCGCATTCGTAATTTTTTTGTAAAGGTAGCAATTTTAAGAAGCACGGTACCTGCGGGGGCAAAAATGGTATTCCGGGGAATTAAGGGCCTGTTTAAATTTCATCCTTCGGTCTTGATTATGTAGCTCTTTCGGGGCCATGGTATCAGCTGGCTTCTCTCCAAAAGCCCACGATCCGGCTTTTGGGTTCGACCCTGTTATAAAAATGCCCGTTTGGCCCTGCCAAACTGCGCTTTTACTGCCGCCATCAGCAAAAAAATGACCTACAACAAACCTGCCTCGTCGGCAGACAGGCTTCAAAAACAAAATTTAAACAGGCCCTAAATTAGGGCGATCATGGATCAAGGAGGAGTGTAGATACCCCAAAAAATAGGACACTGTTTGCCAAACGGTTAGTATATGAAAAGTAGGCGATTTAGAAGCACCAAACATTCGGTAAAAAACAAACTTTGATACGAGCTAAAAGCTCTAAATTCATTACTATTTCGCCTATTTTTTATATACATTGTTACCTGCTAGCATTTTGGTTAATTAGATTATCAGTTACTCGTTATAAAATAATCCCAAGTGGCTTTGGAAATATCAGATATTATTTTTTCACTAATTTCAATTTCTTCTTTTGATTCAGTCACGAAAACACTAATTGTAAAGTATTTTCCATTTGGCATAAAAACAATTCCTATGTTGTTTACAGCAGCAGTTATACCTGTCTCTTTATTCTTTCCCGACCATCCGGTTTTATGTGCAACAACTGTTCCTTCGTGTAATTGTCCTCTTAATCTGCTCTTTCCTGTTTTGGTTCCTTTCATTATGTTCCATATAAAGTCATAGCTGTCTTTGGAAAGTAATCCATTATTATTTTCATAAAATGTTGATAGAATCTTATTAGCTTCTATTGGTGTTGTCCAATTTAAAAATTGCAAATCCCAATTATTCTGCATAGTCTCCTCGTTTATTTTTACAGCAAAATCATTAAAACCAAGGCTTGAAAAGTAATTCTCAACAGCTTGTGGTTCGCCAAGCAATTTTAGCAATAAATCACAGCCAACATTGTCACTTAAAGCTACAGTGTACTCAATGATTTTGGCAATGGTAAGTGTAGTTCCATCGGGGTATTTTTCTCTTATTGGACTCCATAGTCCAGGTAGCAGTTCACTTTTCTTAATGTCAATTTTTTGGTCAAGTGAAAGATTCCCTTTATCAACTTCTGATAAAATAGTCAATGCAATTGGAAATTTGAAAACACTCTGCATTGGAAAGTGTCTTGCACCATTAATACTCAGTGTATCATCCGTTTTAATACCATTAATTGCAACTCCAACGATTGCATTTTTTGTATTTATTATACTATCAATTTTCTGTCTCAAAGCTTCTATTTCTTGAGAATAGCCTTTTGTTAATAATACTAGGAAGAGAAAGAAAATGATGGGTGTCTTTTTTTGCATAATCTTTATTTTGCTTGAAGGTAACGGTAAAGTATAAGCGTAGTGCGGGATTACGAAGCCGACACTTTCAACTTTACCGATATGTTTGTTAATAGTTCATAAGTTCGAATTTATCACTTTCGCCCCAATTGTTTATAGCCATTGTTGGCTGTAGTTTTTGTTTAAATCAATTCCGTTACTATTCTGTTAAATTGTGTATCGGTCAAAACAGGTTCAAAATATTTTATGTAATCATTTAATTCTCTCAGTAATTTTACACTAACATATTTAAACTTGCCTCTCGGCTTGTTATTAATCATAACGATAAGATTACGAATAGGAACGCTTTGTTCACCCCAATGATGGTCGTGTAAGGCTAAATTTTCTGAAATGAAAATATACAAAGCAAAATTTGACCTTTCGATTTGTTCGATTGGTGACCTTAGACTAATAGAATTAACAGATGACTTACTCCAGTTTTTAGTTTCTATTATAAAAATTCCTGCTTTTGATATTAAAAGATGGTCAATTTGGATAGAATATATCCTCTGATTATGCTTCTTGTAAAAAATTGGACGAGAAAATCTAAGGTTGAAATCATTAATTAAAACATAATCATCTGAAAGTTTTTCGACTTCTTTTACAACAAGATTTTCTCCTATTGCTCCCGAAATTAGATTTCTTGAGCTTTCTAAAATATTTCTTGTGTACTCTAATTTTTCAATTTTAGATTTTGCTCGATTTTCAATTAAGCTTTGCTTTTTTATTTCATACTGTTTTATGAAAAGTTCATCATTCTCAATATTATTGTCAATACTCTTTACTGACGAATTTATCAGTACAGTTTTATTCTTTACGTAGTAATTCGATTGTTTTTTGAGTGAATATAATTTTATACTCGAAAGTAGTTTTTTTATAAAATTATTTTCTTTTCTGTTTATGGAGTCAATTTTTTCCTGTAAATCAGATATTTGCCTATCAATTTTTTCTGTTTCGGAATTGATGATTTCAGCCTTTTGTTGTTTTCTTTGTTTTATGTTAGTAAATGTATCAAAGTACTCTCTTTCTAACTTTTCAGATTCATTGTCAAGAATAGTGTGTTTTTCCGTATCATAATTTGATAAAAAATCATTAATCTCCTTCACAGAATTAAATCTGGAAATACCATTATTATCTAATTCAGATTTTAAGGATTTCAGTGATTCTATTGTTCCGTATATTCTTGCCATTTAGGATTTTCTCAAATTACAGCCAACGCCCCGGTGTATGAAAGGTCGCGGGAAAAGTCCGCCTGGACTTTTCCGCGACACCCTAAAGATAGCGGATAAGTGCGGATTTTCCGCATGGGAAATCCGCCGCGATCGGATCATACA
>JBKEDN010000139.1:0-14923 GCA_047975435.1 Draconibacterium sp.
CTTTTTTTTATCAAGCCTCGAATCAAAATCAGGGCTTAGTGAACTCGAGAAGCTCCGAGTGTGCGAGGAGATCACTCGCGTGAACTTAGTCCGGATGAAGATGAAAGGTGAAGATAAAAAGCAGCCTTGATTTTTCTGCAAACTCTTTGGATCAAGCCAAAGAGTCTGGCCTCCGGCAGGAAAAAATGAAAAAAAGATCCGATCTGCTTGAATTCAACACTTGCGGATCGGATCCTCCGGATCAGGACGTTGCTGATCTTACAGATAATCAAAAAAGTAGTGGCTAACTTTTTCCATCAAATGCACACGGTCTTTGCCGCGTACGTTGTGCGGATGAATCGGGTAGGCAAAAAAGTCAACCGGTTTGTTTTGTTTAACACACTCGCGCAAAAATTTCATGCTGTGCTGCATAACTACTGTAGCGTCCTGCGCACCATGGATCAACATTAGTTTGCCCTGCAAATCTTTTACGTGGTTTACCATGTTTGACTCCCCGTAACCTTCCGGGTTTTCCTGCGGCATGTCCATGTAGCGTTCGCCGTACATAATTTCGTACATGCTCCAGTCAACCACCGGACCACCGGCAACACCTACTTTAAATACTTCGGGGTGTCGCGTCATCAGGTTCAGTGTCATAAAGCCGCCGTAGCTCCAACCATGCACACCAATGCGGTCGGCATCCACATAGGGCAGGCTTTTCAGGTATTCCACTCCCTGCATCTGGTCTTCGGTTTCCAGGACTCCGAGCTGACGGTGAACAGCCGTTTCAAAAGCGCGGCCGCGGTTGAGGGTACCACGGTTATCCATGGTAAAAGCAATGTAACCCTGCGAAGACATGTAATACTGCCACCAGCGTGTTTGGTACTGCCAGCTTTTGTCAACCAATTGCGAATGTGGTCCGCCGTAAACATACACTACCACCGGGTATTTTTTTGATGAATCAAAATTCGGAGGAAGGATCAGGCGTCCGAACAAATCGTATTTCCCATCAGCAGTTTTTAGTGTCACCAGTTTTGTTTCGCCCATGTTGTAGTCGGCCAATGGATTTTCAGCCTCAAAAAGGGTGCGTTGCGTTTTTACATCGGTTGAAAGCAAATCAATCTTTCGGGGCACTTCTACTCCGTTCCAGTTGTCGATTACATACGAAGTAGCGGGGCTTAGCATCGCACTGTGTTTACCTTCTCCGGATGATATTTTGGTGCTTTTACCACTTTTAATATCGATTTTGTAAATATGATTTTCAACTGGGCTATCCAGTGTTCCTTCCACAAAAAGGCTCTTCTCTTTCGGATCAAAACCAAGTAGTTTGGTCACTTCCCACTCGCCCCTCGTGAGTTGTTTTACCAACTTGCCTTCGGTAGTATATTTATACACATGAAACCAACCATCCTGACGGCTCAGGTAATAAAACTCAGCTGGATTTACTTTTGAAAACTGTACCGGGAACAAGGGCTCCACATAGGTATCAGCTGTTTCTTCGAACAAAGTTTTTACTTTCTCTCCCGATGCCGCATCGTAACAATTCATTTGCATGTGGTTTTGCTCGCGGTTGAGTTCAGCCATGTAAATGTTTTTCTCGTCGGGCGACCAGGCAACATTGGTCAGAAAATGATCAAGCGGCCCGCCGGTAAGCAGAAAAGTGGTTTTGCCGGTTCCGATACTGTAAACTCCCAAAGTTACATGGTGGCTTTCCATTCCTGCCATCGGATATTTCACGGGAGTGTATTCGGCTTCACGCGCCATAAAATCAACCAGCGGATAATCTTTTACCATGCTTTCGTCTTTGCGGTAAAAAGCGATAAAGTTCCCGTTAGGTGAAATAAAAATCCCATTGGTGATACCAAATTCGTTGCGATGCACAGATTTTCCGTTTACAATACCGTTTCCACCATCGCTGGTAATTTGTTTTACACTGCCATCTTTCAAAGCCACAAACAAATCATCGTCTTGCGTAAAAGCTACCCATTTCCCCTGCTCCGAAAAAACATCGTTTTGCGCTTCTTTGGGCAATTCAATGGAATACATCAGTTTTTTTTCTGTTGTATTTACCACGTAATAAGTCCCGGAAGTCCTAATCATCAGTAAACCATCTTTCAGCCACTGATAAGCCGGGAAATAACGTAACGAAGCGCCAATAATTTCACCCAACTCTTTCGAAGTAAGCAGGCATTTCTCCCGGCCACTTTTGGCATTGATTGCTACCAGCGAATCGTTTTTTATCTGTGTATAATTTTCATCATTTTGCCATGCAAGGCCTTTGAGCGAACCAGGGTTCAGATGGGTATAACGCCCCATAATCGCGTCTTCGAGGCTCATTTGTTTGGTTTGGGCAAACACCGAAATTTGGGAAATCAAAAGAAAAAACAGTACAATCCGATACATTTTCTGAGTTTTTAATTTGGGGGACGAATGTAGTAAAAGTTAACAAGGGGCAAACTGAAAAATGACAGGGTTTTAAGGGATAAGTTTAACCTTCAAGGTCTCCTGAGGCCTTGAAGGTTTGAAGAAGCGCTTACTTTCCGCTTTTTACAAATTCCAGTGCTTTGTCCATTTGCGAAACGTCGAAATAACGTTCTTCGCGGCCTTTCGCCGAGCGTTGAAAAAACAGGTTATCGACCGGTACCAGAGCCTTAACAATTTTTGAATGGGCTACAACTGCCAAATGTCCCAGATGTTTATAATTCCTTAAAGACCACAGTGTATCTTCAAAAAAAGCCTTTGCACTGCTGTGGCTAACTTTAAGTTCATCAAGTTTAAAAAGAACATTTACCTGATCGTATCCTTTGTCGAATTTTTCCTGCATAAACTTTTCACAGATTTTGGCATCTGTTTCGGTAAAACCATCAATTATTTCAATGGCAAGGACGTTGTTTTCAAATGATTCAATTTTTTCAAGCATAACTTTAATTGTTTTTGGTTATTAATATCAACCTTAAAGTTACAGTAAACAACAGCTGGTTATCAGCAGAGTACGTTAAAAGAGTTTAAAATATTCTGTTAAAAAAGGTTTACTCTGCTATCCGGGAAGGTGAAAAGCATCCTTTTTGATGAAATCAATCCTACCTTCTGCGATCATCTCTTCTTACCGCGTAACAGAACAATCGCCTGAACAAGTATTACTAACAGCATTATTGCACCTATAACCCCGCTAAGAATCAATACTCCAACAAATGGCAGCCCGTCGTGAGTGCCGGATTCCTCAATAAAGACAGACATTATTTTTGTATTGGCCAGAGTAAGCAAAATTTGTCCGGCAATGCTGATCAGTGCAACCTGCCACAACTTCAATCTACCGCTTTGTCTGACTGCTTTTGTGCCGAAAATTACCTGAAACATTAGCGGCAAAATGAAAAGTACGTAAAAGATTATTTTTAACATCGTTCTATCGTTTAGTTGTTTTGGTCTTTGTATTTGAGACTATACCAATTTAATTTACTTGAGTCGTGTCAACTTTAAATTGACGTACCGTCATTCCGAATTTATTTCGGAATCTGCATTTTGAGCAAAGATGCTGAAATGAATTCAGCATGACGTCGTGATAAAACACGTTTGACACGACACAAGAAGGTTTATCTGTTTGCCTGCTGCTTTTCGCCAATTGCCAACTCATCCTTAATCCGACAATAACTGGGTGCTCAAAACTTCTTCACTCATAAATCGTTAATCATCATTCTTCAATCAAGTCATCCCCACCCTTCGACTCCGCTCAGGATGACATTCTGTAAACTGCGGCTGCACTCTAAACTCTAAACTCTGAACTTTGAACTCTGCCCCCTACTTATTACTCACCCCTGCGTCTTCGAAGCTGGCCATTTCATTTAGAAAAGCAACTGCAGAGCGAACCAATGGAAGTGCAATGGCTGCTCCAGTTCCTTCGCCCAGCCTAAGCCCAAGATTCAAAAGAGGATTTATATTCAAATAATCCAATAGCAATTTATGTCCCTTTTCATCCGACTGATGGCAAAAAATACAATTGTCCAACACATCGGCATTCATTTTCGAGGCTGTTAATGCGGCAGCACCGGCGATAAAACCATCTACTAAAATAAGCATGTTTTGCTTTTTAGCTTCCAGAAAAGCGCCTGTGATTGCTGCAATTTCCAGTCCGCCAAAAGTTGCCAGAATCTCCTCCGGACTTTCAGCAGAATATTTTGCAGCAATTTCTTTTAGCAAACGTGTTTTTTTATCCAGCTGATTGTCATCCAGACCAGCACCGCGCCCGGTGCATTCTTCAACCGGTATTCCTGTAAATTTGTGCATCAGCAACGAAGAAGCAGAAGTATTTCCTATCCCCATCTCCCCAAAAGCAATGGTATTACAGCCGGTTTTGGCTTCGATCTCCACCATTCGGGCACCCAGGTTCATGGCTTGCATACATTCTTCGGCTGTCATGGCCGGCTCATACAGCATATTACGGCTACCCTTCCTGACTTTAGAATACTCAATGGGTAAATCGTTCGGAAAATCATAATCCACACCGGCATCCACCACTTTTAGCTCCAATCCGTTCTGAGCGCAAAAAACATTGATGGCAGCGCCACCTGCGCAAAAATTCATTACCATTTGCCAGGTAACATCTTTTGGGTAAGGACTGATTCCCTCATTGGCCAAACCATGATCGGCAGCAAAAACCAGGTGCGCCGGGTTTTCAATTTTGGGAGACAGGGTATTTTGTACCAGCCCGATTTGCAGGGCAATTTCTTCAAGCATTCCAAGTGATCCGAGTGGCTTGGTTTTGTTATCGATTTTTTGTTGAAGTTGATCTTTTAATGTCATTGTTTTTGGTTTTTAATTTCGTTTCTCGCAGATTGCACGGATATACTCAGATATAATTTTTAAACACGAAGACTCGAAGACACAAAAACTTTTACCGCAAAGGCGCTAAGACGCCAAGGATTCTGAAATCTTAAATCGTTAATCATCATTCGAAATTCTTTTTTAACTCGAAGGCACGAAGTTTTACTTCTACTCCCGATGACAGCTGTTCTCAACTTTTGCCTTTGCACTTTTCACTTTTGACTTGAACAGGTATTCCGGAAACCATCAGAATTACTTCGTGTGCTGTTTTGGCAATGTATTGGTTCATCCAGCCTTGCAGATCAGCAAATTTCCGGGCCAGTTCATTTTCGGGATGAACTCCCATTCCCAATTCATTACTTACTACAAAGAGTTTCATGTCTTGTTGGATAAATTTATCCCACTCGTGTTTTGCCAATTCAAGACTGGCATCTACATCGTTGTTGTTCTGAAAAAAAATATTCGTTAGCCAAAGCGTAATACAATCAAGCATAACTATTTTTCCGACCAGGTTGTGCTTACTGATTTTCAGCTCTTCTTCGATGGTTTGCCACTGGTTGCCACGATCGGATTGATGGCGTTTCACGCGGTTATGAAAATCTTCATCCCAAATATGTGCCGTTGCCAGATACACCGGCGCATCCGAATTTTCTTCTGCACATTTTTGTGCAAAACTGCTTTTTCCCGAACGCTGACCACCTGTTATAAAAGTTATTTGTGCCATTCTTAAAAATTGAATCTCAAAAGTTACAAAAAATCAAACCCCCGGTACGCGACCAGGGGTAAGAATCATTATCATGTGCTTTGAGTACCGCACTTAGGGCAGAAACTGCTATAATATTTCTATAGCTATTTGTCTTCATTCGAACTGCAAACATCTTGTTTATATATCCAGGTTATTACATCGCCGTTTTCAAGGGGCTGGTTGATGGCAATCTTTTTGGCAGACTCGCCATTAATTTTGTAGTACCATACACTTTTATTCGGCTCGCCTTTTATACCGTTAATTTCATTCGTTTATAATTGTTTGTTTTATCGGTAACTCATGTAACTCGTCCCGAGTGCTCGGGACTCGTTTCATCGACAAAAACATATTACCCCACCGGGTGCGTTTTTACTTCCGCAACAAATTGGAGGGCTTCCAAAGCTGAAAGCCCTTCTTTCCAATTTGTCTCGATTTTCAGTTTTGAATGTTTCAACCATCCAAAATCTATTTCAACAGTAACTTTTTCTCTGCTGCCGGCTAAAGCCGATAATCCGATAAAACACGCCAACAGCCGATTAAGGCAAAATATTTTTGGTTTGTTCATTGCTTATTCAACGTCAAGCATAAGGAGCCAATAAGGAGAAATACCTGTGATATTCTCGCTTTGAAGTGCTCCTGTTGCATCATATACATTAAAGAAACCTCCCTCTGTAGAGCTCCCACCTCCAAAAATGAAGATTTCATTATCATTTTCAGGATTTACACAAATACCATTTACACCTGCAAAATCATCTACAAATACACTAAAGGTTTCTGTCGCTACATCAAAAACCTGAGCGCTTCCAAACGCATTCCAATTTTCATCATACACTGTTGATATTGTATAAATTTTAGAAAAGTCAGAGTTAGCAGACATCACCGACGAATAACTACTACTCAAACCATCCAAAATATAGGTATCTTCGAGCGTATTAGTTGTTGTGTTGATATACCCAAGTCCTGTATCTCCTGAAGAATAAGTCATGATTGACACATACAAGTTATCATTATTATCCTTCAGAAAATATGAACATGTATTTGGCATATCGATATAAGTAATTGAATTATCTGCTAAACTAATTACAGCAACTTTATTTGTATAGTTTAATGCGGCATATAGATTCCCATTTACCATTGCGAGCCCTTCCGGACCTCCAGGAACAGGAATTGTTTCTTCTACTGAGTTAGTTGTAATATTGAATTTAGCAATGAACGAATTAGGCGCCCCAGGATAATAATTTTCACCCCAACACGAAACATAAAGGTAATCTCCACTAGCCACAGCATTACGAGGATTTACCAAATCATCAGATGCAATCGCATCAATTGATTGAACCAACTGGTTGTTTACTACGATAATTCCGTCGCTTTCGTTGGCAATCAAATAAAAGTTACCATTGTACTGGCAAGCCGATTGAATATTTGATGTCAATTCAAGCTCCAGTTCACTGTTTTGTGCCTGGTAATATTTGTTAGAAATAACACCGATCTCAAGGTTAAAACGGTCTATACTTGACCCGCCATTTCCCCAGCTTCCGTAATTGAAAAGATAGGCCACGTCACTTTGCAGAACATTTACAGAAACTTTTGCTTCCGTTGATAAACCACCGTTATCAACTGTAACGGTAAACTCATACTCGGTATCTTCAGTCACGTCCGGCGCTGTAAAGGTAGGTTGAGCCACATCAGTAGCGTTTAAAGTAATTCCTTCCGGAGCAGTCCAGGTATACGCGATATCATATCCCCCAGCGTCATGAGATGAAGAGGCATCGAGCGTTACTTCTGCTCCTTCGTAAACTTCCTGGTTATCGCCGGCATTGGCAACAGGAGCTTCGGTTGGCGTATTGTCATCATCGCAAGCAGTAAAAGAGACCGCAAACAAAATAAGAACGGTCAGTAGTTGAGAAAACTTTTTCATTGTTAATCTTAATTATTGTTATTTATTACATTGATTTTTGCAGCAACACTAAACATGAAATTAATTCCGGGCATCGCGTAATAACGTTGATTTTGATAATCTTTATTAAAAACATTATTGACTGAAAACGAGCAGTCGAACTGCTGGCCTTTTACATTTAACAGATAACTGAGTCCGCAATTAACAAGCGAATAAGCATCAAGCGACCCTCGACCGGCAAGTTGTTCATCATTCACAGCATAGTCGTAAAACCGGTTTCCACAGTAACTTCCATCTATAAAGAATGTAAATGCAGAGTATCCTACCATATAACTTGCATTAAGCATATTTTTGGGAGTGTAGATTAATTGCTGATCCGGACGATTCTCCTCCATTTTTATGGCCGGATTATAAGAGTAATTAGCAGTAAAATCCGATGCAAATTTTCCAAGGTCGAAGTGCGAATTGTACATCACCTCAACACCTTTTGTTACAACTTTTTCAAGATTAAAAGGCACCCACACTCCTTTATTTCTCCATTCAATCCAATTTTCAATGTTCATATAAAAAACATTGGCCTTTAGCTTAGACGAAAAGCGATCGCTGTTCCAATTGTACTCAATGCCAGTTTCGTAACTCATGCCGTCTTCCGGATCTAGATCCGGATCTCCCTGAGTACCCCAGAAACGATCGTTAAATGTTGGTACACGGTAACTTTTTGATGCGTTGACAAAGGCTTTCAATTTTGATTTTTCGCCATTCAAAACCTGATACTCCAAACCTAATGCTGGAGTATAAGGAACCGAGTAATCAGTTACAAATTGCTGACGCAAATTAATCGTAGCTTTTAAACGCTTGGTTGGTTTATAATACCAGGCGAAATAAAAATCTAAGTGCTGTTCGTAATCAATTACAGAATCAGAGTAGGAATAAACTGTGGGAACAATATGTTTGAACTTCATTCCCGATTTGATTTCCATTTTCTTTCCCAAAGAATATTTTAGGCTAAAGTCGGTAACCAGGCGATCCGTTTGTATTTTCTGACTTTCGTCGGCATCATACACTTGTTTATCGTGCACATAACCGGCACCAAGATTATATTTAAGCCTGCTGTTCTCATTTTTGTATTCAACCCAGGCTCTGAAATTCTTATTACTTAACTCTTCTGAACCGGTATAAGAATAGTTCTGCTGCATATTGGGCTGCACCTGGTGCCAGCTGTCTTCATACCAAAACATGGATTTGAAGTATTCGTTTGCACCAAACAAATAGTTGAATTGCTGCATTATGCCTTTGTTGTTTATGGCTGCACCATGTTGTGTATCCTCAACCGGACCGGGATTCGAAATCTGATGATTGTGATAAGGATTCTGAAACTTGAAATCGTTATCCGTTGAATAGCTCAGCAGTTTGGTAACCGACTCCCATTTCCCATTTCCTACAAATACTTTAGTCCCGTACATTCGTTCGCCGAACGAGCCGTAACTAATCCTTGCATCAGCCCGAAGACCATTGATCCAGGAATTACGCTGACCGAGATAGATTGCTCCTCCAACAGCTCCCGACCCGTTTAACGCTGCCGAGCTTCCATACTGAACGTCAAGTTTATCAAACAAGAACGTGGTGATATTTGAAAGATTAGAATGCCCCAATGTCAGTGAATTCACATTAATTCCACCAAACATTACGCTGGTATGATCTGCTGCCGTTCCACGAATATGAATGGTTGATAAACCACCGGCATCAGATTTAATATAAATTGGCGTATAACGCATTAGAACCTGCTCCAATCCACCTTCTTGCGAAACAGATAATTGTTTCGTGCTAATCTGTTCGATCTTAGCGCCCGTCTGAAATTTTACGTTATCACCATAAGCCGAAACTTCTTCTAAAATAACTGTATCCATTACGCTTTCTTCCTGCGCAAATACACCTCCTCCGAAAAGGATTAAACTAAATATAACTACAAACCTCCTCATCATAAACTCTTTAAGGAGCTTTGGATAAACTGGTGAAAAATACTTTTTCGAATATTTCTCAAGCTTTTATCCCGAAGCTTAATTATTTAACAGGAATTGTGGCAGGTCTTCTGGCTTGTCCCGGTTGTTGATGCCTTCCCTCTCCTTTTTATGGAAAAGTGGCCTGTAGTCCAACAACACAAATCGCTTTTTGCGATTGGGATTTACAGCTGCGGGTACAGCTCCGGAATTTCCATCAAGTAACGGATCACCGGATTCCCTTTTCATCGTGTTCATGATATATGAACATTCGAACCAAAATTCGACGACAAAGATATAAACAAACTTTTCTTCTGTGCAAGAATTGTTGATTCTTTCCTTTGTTTGTTAACAATGTTTATCTCCGTAAGACCTTTGCAGATCGAATAAACAATTTCAGTAACTCATTCATTACAAGCACCATTCACCAATAATTCAATTATCAAAAAATATTTGCATTTTTGGCCTCTCAAAACAAAACAAAATGGCATACACCAAACTTGATCTGGAGGACTATCTATCCCCCCATTTTGTACACCGGAGCAACTGGCTTCGGGCGGCAGTACTTGGAGCTAACGACGGTATTTTATCAACGGCCAGTATTGCCATTGGGGTGGCTGCTGCCAGCAGTACACGCGAGCCTGTTATTTTAGCAGCATTGGCCGGGCTGGTTGCAGGGGCCTTATCGATGGCTGCCGGGGAATATGTATCGGTAAGCTCGCAAACCGACCTCGAAAAAGCAGATATCAAACGTGAAAAACAGGAGCTGGAAGAAGACCCGGAAGGAGAGTTGAAGTACCTGGCGGCTATTTATGAAAAACGGGGGTTAAAAAAGGAAACAGCTTTATTGGTTGCCACTGAATTAACCGAAAAAGATGCTTTAGCTGCCCATGTCAGAGACGAGTTGGGAATCAATGAATTAAACCAGGCCAATCCCATTCAGGCGGCACTGGCTTCGGCCCTGTCGTTTACAGTAGGTGGAGTTTTACCGTTGCTGGTAGCCATCTTTTTCCCGCTAAAGCATATGGAATATTCGCTGTATGGCTTTTCAATATTATTTCTGGCTATTATGGGCGCTTTATCGGCCCGAACAGGTGGTTCAAAGATATGGAAAGCCATTGTTCGCATTACGTTCTGGGGAACAGCCGCCATGGGCATGACAGCGCTGGTAGGTTATATGTTTGGGGTAAAAGTGGGATAAAATCTCACTCAAATAATTCCAGATTAATTGATTCTCCCATCTTCTGATAACCGGTCTCGTTAGGATGAAGAAAATCCCCGGATTGTAAATCAGTACAGATTACACCCGGAATTTTAGGATCGTTTAATACTTTGTCAAAATCAATTACCGCGTCATAACGGCCACTGGTTCTTATCCAATTATTAACAATATTTCGGGCTTCCTCTCTGTAATCAGTATAATAAAATGATTGTTTTATAGGTGTAATTGTGGCACCAAAAACCCGGATGCCTTTTTCATGTGCCAACTCAATCATATCATCATACGCTTCAATCAGTTCTTTTGCCACTTTCAATGCCTCTTCCCTGCTCTGGGTGTTTCCCAAATCGTTTACGCCTTCGAGAATGATCAGCCATTGAACTGCAGATTGATTCAAAATATCTCTTTCGAAACGGCTAATCCCGTTCGGCCCCAAACCTCCGCGGAGTACACAATTTCCGCCAATTCCCATATTAAGTACACTTATATTCGTAGTTTTCTTGTTACCCAGCAAACGTTGGGCAAGAATATCGGGCCATCTGTTTTGCATGTTTGTTACTGATCCCCGCCCATCAGTTATTGAATTCCCCAGTACTGCAATTGCTCCTGCAGTTTTTTTAGCTTGTACGTCAATTCCATTTATAAAATACCAGTGATCGGTTTTAAGCGCCTCGGAAAAATCAATATTCGTTACTTCATTTCCTTCAAGCAAATAAGATGTAGTGCGGGAGCCCGGATGACCAGTTATTTCTTCAGGAACTTTGCCAAATGCAATTGTAATGGCCAGTTCCATTCTGGGTTCAAGTGCAAATTCTACCGGATCAGACAACAGCGTCGTACCTGGCTTCAGGATGGTTTCATTTAGCCCCTTAAACTTCAACAGTGTCCCGGTTGCCGGATCAATTTTTCCATTCCCCAGAGAATGAGCAACAGAAACCAAGAGAATTTGTACCGGATCCTTGCTAAATTCATTTGAAAAACGAAACCTTAACTTATCTCCTCCAACAGAAACACAAACGACCTGCCGCAATGTATTTCCGCTTAAACCGGGTTCCGGAGGCATATTTCCGGGTTCCACCAACTGAGGCGCGGTACTCCAGGTACCCTGCCAGTTTTTATTGAAAGAACAGCCTGCCACAATAAGCAGAATAGCCACAAGAATCAAATACAGGCACTGTAATAAAGACTTTTTCATGGTTTCGGATTGATCATTCATTATTTAGAATTGTTTCCGGATATTCAATATCCACCAAAAATAATCCATGTGCAGGTGCAGAGGCTCCGGCGGCGCTGCGGTTTTGTTGTTCAATAATCCGGCGGAAGCCGTCAGGCGAAAGCTTCCCCTTTCCCACTTCAAGCAAAGTTCCCACAATGGCGCGAACCATATTCCGCAAAAAACGGTCGGCCTTTACAATAAATACCAATTGAGCTCCTTCCCATTTCCATTCGGCCTGATAAATTTTACAGTTATTGGTTTTTACATCGGTATGAAGGCGGCTGAAACTGGTAAAATCTTCGTAATCAAAAAGTATTTGGGCAGCTTCGTTCATTTTGTCCACATCCAGCGGAAGTGTGTAGCAGTAGGCCGTTTCAATGGAGAACGGGTCTTTTTCGTTGGTGATAAAATAATGATAGGTACGCGAAGTGGCGTTAAAACGTGCGTGTGCTTCCTCGCTCACAGGCTGGCATTTTTGCACGGCAATGTCGTCGGGTAAAAAGCTGTTAAGTTTGTACACCAGGTCGTAACCGGCAGGGATTGGCTTTTGCAGGTCGAAGTGTAGAATAAAATACGACGCATGCACCCCGGTGTCAGTTCGGCCTGCCCCTACAACCGAAACTGGTTCGCGCAAAAGTGTAGATAGCGCCTTTTCCATCACTTCCTGAACCGACACGGCATTGGGCTGCACCTGCCAGCCATGGTAGCGCGTTCCGTTGTAACTAAGTTGTAAAAAGTAGCGTTGCGACATGGTTCTGCTTTGAGGCAAAGATAGTATTTAATCGGGAGCTGAGCGCCAGGAGCTGAAGGCATGAAGCTCGCATCTAATTAAAGCATTTCTGCATTAACTCAGTCCTTCAATCCCTCAGTCCTTCAGTCATTGAAATCTTAATAAATTCCTAATAAGCTGTTATTCTTTGTTAACAGGAGTTTTCTATTCACCTTTACTTAATTTTTTTTAACAAAAGTATAGTACAAAAAAGGCTATAATGCTTTAAATTCGTGCCTTCGTAAAAAAGAGATGAACAGATTTTGAGATATGAGTACCGTGATTTTCGTTTCGAAATTCAAAACAACAGGCAACATACCTGTTCAGACAGAAAAACTTCTTCCGGCACCGATCTTCCGTCTCTTTTCAAAAAAACAAAATCAGGTTTATTCTGAAAGTAAAAAATATAAAGAATTATACGCATATGAATCAAGCTGTTGACATTAAGGAATTGAACGAGAGGATTCAAAAAGAAAGTTCGTTTGTTGATATGGTATCAATGGAAATGAACAAAGTGATTGTAGGCCAGAAACACTTGGTAGAAAGCCTGTTGATCGGCTTACTTTCCAACGGGCACATTTTGCTCGAAGGTGTTCCGGGGCTGGCAAAAACGCTGGCGATTAAGTCGCTGGCACAAACCATCAGCGCCAAGTTTGCGCGTATCCAGTTTACACCCGACTTGTTGCCTGCCGACTTGCTAGGAACCATGATTTACAGTCAGAAAAAAGAAGAGTTTTCAATTAAAAAAGGGCCGATCTTTGCCAACTTTATCCTGGCTGACGAGATCAACCGTGCACCCGCAAAAGTGCAGTCGGCATTGCTCGAAGCCATGCAGGAACGCCAGGTAACCATCAGCGACAACACGTTTAAGCTCGATGAACCCTTCCTGGTAATGGCCACACAAAACCCGATTGAGCAGGAAGGTACTTACCCGCTACCCGAAGCGCAGGTTGACCGTTTTATGCTGAAAGTGGTGATCAACTATCCGAAAAAGGAAGAAGAACGCCAGATTATCAACCAGAACCTGTTGCGTCAGTTTCCGGAAACAAATACCATTTTGAAGCCCGAAGATATTATCAAAGCCCGCGATGTGGTGAAAGATGTTTATATGGACGAAAAAATCCAAAAATACATTGTTGACATCGTATTTGCCACCCGCGAACCGGTAGAGTACAAACTGGAGAAATACGCGAGTATGATCTCGTACGGTGCTTCGCCAAGGGCAGGAATCAGCCTGGCACAGGCCGCCAAAGCGTATGCCTTTATCAAACGCCGTGGTTACGTAATTCCGGAAGATGTGCGTGCGGTTTGTCCCGATGTGCTGCGCCACCGTATTGGGTTGAGTTATGAAGCCGAAGCCAACAACATTACTTCGGAAGAAATTATTACGGATATTCTGAATACAGTGGAAGTTCCTTAACGAGTCGCAGTTGACAGTAGTAGTTAACAGTTGTTCAAACAATACTTTGAACGCTGAACTTTAAACGTTGAACTCATAAATGGAAACAACTGATTTATTAAAAAAGGTACGGAAGATTGAGATCAAGACGCGGGGGCTTTCGCGGAATATTTTTGCGGGAGAATATCACAGCGCCTTTAAAGGACGGGGAATGGCTTTCTCGGAAGTACGGGAATACCAGTTTGGTGATGACATCCGGAACATCGACTGGAATGTTACCGCCCGCTACAACCATCCGTATATAAAAGTTTTTGAAGAGGAACGCGAACTAACCGTGATGTTGCTGATCGACGTTAGCGGCTCGCGCGATTTCGGAACCTTTGAAAAGCTCAAAAAGAATGTGATTACCGAGTTGTCGGCTGTCCTTTCGTTTTCGGCCATTCAAAACAACGATAAAATCGGGGTGATTTTCTTCTCGGATAAAATTGAAAAATTCATTCCGCCGAAAAAGGGAAAATCACATATCCTGCGCATCATTCGCGAGCTCATCGATTTTGAACCCGAAAGCAAAGGCACCAATTTGACCGAGGCCCTGCGCTATACCACCAACGCCATCAAAAAGCGTTGCACCTGTTTCCTTATTTCAGATTTTATGCAAAACGAGGCCGATTTTGAAAAGGCCCTCACCATTGCCAACAATAAGCACGATGTGGTTGCCCTTCGCATCTACGACGAGCGGGAAGCCACCCTGCCCCCCATTGGTATGATAAAGTTGAAAGACGCAGAAACCGGGGGCTACGTTTGGGTCGACAGTAGTAGCCGCCAAGTTCGAGAACAATACGAACAGTGGTGGAAAAGCATGAGTGCCCGGCTTGATTGGTCGT
>JBKEDN010000187.1:0-24588 GCA_047975435.1 Draconibacterium sp.
AAAATGGCTCAAATAAGCTTGCTTATGGCTTTGATCTCATTATTATGCAATCACCCAGCTTATCACAATCCAAAAAACATCCAAAAATCAAATTGCATACAAATTTACATCTGGCCGCCTAAAACAAGAGGCCGCCCTTTTGGGACAGCCTCCCTATATTTGTTTATTTATCACCTTTTCAAGGTTTTTAGCGCTATTTTAATGCTACTTTGGTCAATGTCAGGTTTGCACCGGTAATTACGAGGCCGTTGTTTGCCACAAGTTCGTCAATGTCAGCCTGTGTTAAAGTGTACGTTCCCTGGGTGTCCGATGGACCAAAATCAATCTGAACCGAACCAGCTCCAGGAAGATTTCCCCAGTCCTTACCACGGCGAAGCGAAAGGCAACCCCATTCATTGCCCGCATTTATGGTGAATGTGAAGTAAAGCGTTTGGCCGGCTTTAACAGTTGACCAATCAAATCCACCCCAAGCCAGATCCTGATTGCCTGCCCAGCTTCCGATATCGAACGTACCTTCCCAAATGGGTGTAGGTGCGGAGTAGTCTACAATCAACGAAATTGAGGATACAATAACACCGTCAGCATTAAACATCATTTTGCCATCCCACCATGGATTATCATTCTCATCATGGAAGACAGAGAAGTCTACATCAACATAACCTGCACTTAAGTCTTCAGCAGAGAATACAATTACGTTCTTCTTAGCGTTATCGGTGATAGCCCAATTGGGCCCCATTCCCCAATATCCATCCATAACTTGTAGTTCGGAGTTTGCCTGTGCAACTCTGATGCGAATCTTTGCATTTGCAGGTAGTGGCAGCTCTACTGTATAAGGTAGGTTGACTCCTCCCCAACCATTAACTTCAAGAGGAATATCATATAAAACTGTTTCGACAATACCAGCCCCGACAACTTCAATGTCGTAGTTGACCTCAGTACCATCATTTGAAACCAGAGTTATTTTCTGAGTACCGGTATTACGACCAACACTCACAAAAAGAATATTTCCATTAAGAATAAAATCGGTACTACTATCATTGAGTCTAACTTCTGTTAGATTCGATCCGTTGACTACACTGCATTTAAGCAAGTCTCCAATTGTAGTTGTTTCTTCAGCAAATTCAGCTACTGCACAGAATGTGTATGCATTGATGGTAATAGTACTAAGATCAACAGTTTCTCCGTTATCCATCATTAAAGTTACGTTGCCGGTTTCTGCTTCAAGTGGAACGATTACAGAGAAACCGTCGCCGGTAGCCGTCGCTTCGGCTTCGAGGTCGCCAAACATAACCGTTTTCACCCGGTTGCCCAAAGTTGATACGATGTTGAGTTCATCCAGCGGAGTTGCATCAGATGGGAATGTTGCTACCGGTTTGGTCGTCTCAAAACCATCAACTATTACTGTTGTACCATTGGCCATGGTTAATGTAATTGGCCCACTCTGAGCTGCTGCCATTACGTTTAGATTTAGTTTCCCATCAGTAATCGTCACGGGAGCAGCTTCTGCGCCGGTGAATGTTGCTGTAGTTACCAGGTCGAGATCGGTACCGCTGATAACAACCGTTTCGTCCACACCGTAAGAATCCTTCATGTCTTCAATGGCTGCGGTGGGCACAACAAGTGCGAGGTCGCCAGCAGTAATTTCTATTCCTGAAGGTACCTCCAATGTCACTGCTCCGTCTTTTGTGTCGGCCGGAACAGTAAGTGCAAGGCTGGTTTCCGACTGATCAGTAAATTCGGTGACTGTTTTGTCTCCAAGTTTTACTGTTTTCACCAAATCGAGGTTGGTACCGGTTATTGTTAAAGTGGTACCGGCTTTTACAGGATTCGGAGCCACAGCAGTAACAGCAGGCAACGCTACTGCCAGTTCACTGGTTGAATAAATAATGATCGGATCTTCGGCTCCATTCGAAACGGCAATTTTCCCGGATTGTGCTTCTGCGGGAACGATTAATTTTAACTCTTTGCGGCTTTGTGCCGTAAAACTGGTGTCGCCCAGGGCAACCCTGTCGGTAAAAAGAACTTCTTTCACCAGGTTCAGGTAATCACCGGTAATGGTAATTTCCTGGCCGGGTTTAATTGATGTCGGCGAAAAACTTGCAATCGAAATAGGTTCCGAATACGAAATCGGGGTTTTGGTAATAATATCTCCGTCAGGAGTTTTCAGTGTTACTATGCCAGGTACCGCATTTTGCGGAACGGTAAGCGTTATCAATTCTGATGATTTTTCATTGAAATCGGTAATTTCAATATTCGATGGAAGAACTACAGACGTTACCTGATCCATATTTATCCCGATAAACCGCAGTTCGGCTCCACGTGCAATGGGCATAGGGCCAAAACTTTCCAGAAGAACACCACTTATTCCGTCATCGTCGTCGTCGTCACACGATGTGAACAATAAAGCGGTGGTTGCCAGGGTAATTGCCAGGATTAGTAATCCCCTGTTTATGTTTTTTATGAATTTTGTATGCATAACAAATAAATTTTGAATTTTACAATGGGACAATACGGACATTGTCGATATATATTTCCATTTTACAAGTTCCCCCCGATTCAGCAGCGGGGCCCTTCATCCAAAGAGACATGCTACCTGCCAGCTCGGGATCAAATTCCATCGCGTCAAATTCATTGTTGTATTTTACATTTGTCATAGGTATGGTAACGGTAATCCAGTCTTCGGTTTTGAAAGAGCCGGTGCCACTGGTTTCCCATGGCCGCCAAAGTGCACGTGCATTAATGTTTCCCCAATACAGTTGATTTTGGTAAGGTGCAACACTAGATGCCCATGGGCCAAAACAAATGTTTAAATAGGCTCCTGACCATTCAATTACTTTCGCTTCAAATTTTATTTGATAGTCAGCCGGGTTTCCTTCAACGAAATTACCTTCTGGCCGGCCATTGGCATCACCCCAAAGTTCGCATACAAAACCTCCTCCGGAATAATCTTCAGCACCTGCATTGTCACCCATTTCTCCGCGTAGTACTAAATAATTTCCATATAAACTCTGTTCGTCATTTAGGATGGTACCAGATCTCCAACTTCCACTTGAAGTGAGCTGATCAAAATCAAGAATATAATTTCTATCGTCTCTGAAGTAAAAGGACGAGCGTGAAGATCCGTAGATGCTTTTTACCTGAACAGGACCTACTCCGACTCCCTGAGGAACTTTAACTTCTATTTTGGTGAGTTCAACACTTAATACTTCGCCTTCAATATTTCCGGGGAAGAATACCTGTAACGGTTTATTCGGATCATCGATAAAAAAGTTCCCGTTGATTACAGCAGTGCCTCCATCTTTCACATGTTCGCAAAGCATTGAGCTGACGAATGGTGGTGGTACATCAACACCAAACCCATAAGTAGCTTCCACATTTCCTTTTGTGATTAATTTGATTTCATCGGTAACCACGTCAGGGATTTCGTTTGGTATGGTAACAATAATGCAATTGTTGGTGATAAAACTGGTATTCAGAAGCGCTGATTGGTCGTTAAACCACACCTCTGTAACAGCCCCAAGATTTTCACCCATAAGAGCCACTGTGTTCCCCATAAAGGCATGTGTAACCAGAGAATCTGATTTTTCCGGATCGGTAAGTCTTACATACTTGATTAAAGGAACGGCATTCGGACCGGTCGTTTCATCGTCGTCTTCGCACGACTGAAACAATATTCCGGAAAACAATCCAAAAAGGATGAGAAGGAGCAGTGTTCCGGAAAGATTATTTGAAATATATTTTTTCATTGTTATCGTATTTAATCCGTTAGTAATCGATTGTACTGAAATCAAATGGAACAGGTTCCACGTCATTTCTTAAATTTGGGTTCATTGCCAAATCTACCTCAGGGAACGGAATCGTAAATTTCGCGTCGCTGGTGATGTTTACTTTAAATGATTCAATGGTAACATCTGATTTCTCTGCTTCTCCTTTGTAAAATCCTTGCAAGTTATTGTACCAGCCTCTTTCCTGAGCATTTAGCCATTGTTTGGCCAGCTCGGGTTTGTAATAGTGAAGCCTTACAAAATCGTACCAGTTGTCGCATTCTAATGCCAGTTCGAGCCGGCGTTCTTTAAAAATATCTTCAAAAGTTATGGATGTTACATCGGTATGTGTAGCAATAGCTCTTTTACGAACCGCATTGAATACTTTTAAAGCTTCGGTGTCGCTGGTTGATGCGTTGTTGCCAAGAATTGCTTCGGCATAAATAAGGTATACGTCAGCTAAACGCAAGATATGGGTTGCCAGGTCGGTAGCCATTCTTTGTGCCGGTACTCCGCTTTCGGCTTTATGGTCGCCTTCGTAGTGGCCAACAATGTGTTTAACACAGTTTGCTCCGGTGCCTATCCCAAAGGTTGCTCCGGCTACGTTGTTTTCGTCGTCCCAGGTTGCGGTAAAACCTCCTACCTGACGCCAGAAGTACGGATAGTAATCGTCTTTCATCATCATCGTGGCTTTTCTGCGCGAATCACGATTATTACGAGGTTCACGGGCATCTTCGTTAAAAGCAAACTGAAGGTCGATTGTTGGCCCAACCCAGGTTCCCCAGGAGTCGTTCAGGCCGGTAAACCCGCTCAATGCTAAATCTGATTGCAATGAGTTTTGAGATGTCCACTGGTCAGAAACAACCCATCGCCAGGTTAAAAGGCCTTCTTCGTTAAAGTTTCCGGTTGAAATACGGAATATGTTACTGTAAACAGGTTCCAGCGATAAACCACTTTCATTTACCACTTTTGCAGCATACTCTTTTGCTTTGTCAAGATCTGCCTGGTTGCGAGAACCACTCATTCCATACCCGGAGCGGGTGAGATATACTTTTGCCAGCAATCCGTAAGCAGAGGTTTTGTTGATCCTGCCCGACCGGTTTTGTTCTGGCAACAATTCTATTGCTTTCAGAAGGGTACGAACGATGTATTCGTAAACATCTTCAATTGTGTTTTTCGACAATTCGGTAGCATTTCCCTGTCCGATAATTTCGCTGTTGCTGTGAATAATCGGAACAGCGCCCCAAATACGAACAAGATAGAAATAGGCCATTGCTTTCCAAACCATTGCTTCGCCGGTTACTGTATTTTTTGTTGCCTCACTAACTTCTGGCCCGGCTTTGGTTCTGATGTTTTCTATAACAGCATTACTGTGGCCGTTTACCATCCACAAAGAAGCTGAAGCATTAGCCAAATCTTCGTTTGCCGAGGTGATGTTAAAGTTCTGGTACTCGTTATCGGTTCCGTAATAAAGATTACCGGCAAGAACATCGCCGATTTTTACAAAACCGCGTTGAAAATCGTACCAGGGAGCGTTGTACAAAACATTGGCAGCCTGAAAGCATTGCTCGTCTGTTTTGTAAAAACTGTCGATTGTATAGTTATCTTCAGTTGGCCGGTCCAAAAAGTCTTCACACGCGTAGGTGATCAAAAGAAGAGCTGTCAGAACCAGTATTTTATGGTATTTAAATATGTGTTTCATATCTGCTGATTTTCTGATTAAAAGGTAATACTTAATCCGAAGGTATAAATCCGTGGAGAAGGATAACGTCCGTTGTCGAGGCCACTAACATTATCGTTTGTTTGGCTGGCACCTACCTCTGGATCAAATCCGGTATAGTTTGTAATCGTCCACATATTCTGGATATTGGAATATACTTTCAGGTTTTCGATGGACAAATGTGAGAGCAACGATTTTGGTACGTAGTAAGCAAGTGTAATGTTATTAAAGCGGAGATAAGAACCATCTTCAATAAACCGGTCAGAGATACGGTTGTTGTCATTCGGGTCTCCCGAAATGGCTCTTGGTACATTCGTATCCGGATTTTTAACCCTTACATTGTCAATGTCTTCGTACCAGGCATTAACGGTTGATCCGGTTGAGTTCACTGCCGGATATGCTTTATTCGGATCGATTGCTTCCAGTTTTGCACGATTAACCGCGTCTGATAACTGGTTGTTCCACAGGCTTTCCATATTTATTAACGACCGGCCTACGTAATTCAGGATTTTATTTCCATAAGCGCCACTAACGAAAACATTAAGTTCAAAATTTTTGTAGCTGAACGTGTTGTTAAAGCCAAAGGTGAATTTTGGAAGCGGAGAACCAATATTTGTACGGTCGTATTCATCAATGTAGCCATCTTTAACACCGTCAGGGCCGGAAATGTCTTCAAATTTGAGATCGCCCGGCCATACGGTATTGGAACGGGAGAAATTGCCATCGTCGGGGTAGGCCTTGGGTTTCGGACTATTCATAATGTCTTCTTTATCTTTGTAAACCCCTGCTACTTTATATCCATAAAAATTATAGAGCGATTCACCAATTTCAGTTAAGCTCACCAAATCAGTCCATTGTCCGTAACCTTCGATGTGTGCGGCAGGTGTCCCGTCGAGTCCCAGCAGTTTGTTTTTATTACGGGTAAGCGTAAGTTCGCTGTCCCATTTAAATTTGCCGGTAAACGGGCGGGCAATCAGCGTAAGTTCCACCCCTTTGTTTTGAATTTCTCCAAAGTTTCCCATTGGAGGATTCAACCTGATTGAGCCATTTCCGCGAGTTCCCATATACGAAGGCAACTGCATATCCATTAACATTGCAGATGAAGTTTTGTCATACAGATCAATTACCGCTTCAACCCGGTTTTCCCAAAGGCCAAGATCGATACCGAGGTTAAGTTGTTCCTGCTTTTCCCATGTAATATAAGGGTTGGCGATGTTTGTTTGGCGGAATCCCTGTCCCAGTCCTGTTGGCATTTTGTTGATTGCTGCCCCCCAGCGGTAACCGCCAATATTGGCATTACCTGTTTGCCCCCAGCCGGCCCTGATTTTCAGGTTGCTGATGGTTCCTTCCAAATTGTCCATAAACGATTCGTTGTTTACCCTCCATGAGGCGGCAAAAGCGTGGAAGGGCGCCCAGCGGTTCTCCGGACCGAAGTTAGACGAACCGTCGTATCGGAAAGTATAGGTCAATAAATACTTTTCGCTGTACGAATAATTCGCACGGGCAAATACTGATGCCATTGCTCCACTTCCTTTTCCGGATCCAACTGTCATGGAGGTTGGATCACCTAAGCTGGGCAGATGAATGTCGTTACTTGAAAGGCCGGTACTTGCTCCCCGCAGGCTTTCGTACATCCACTCCGATACTTCCTGTCCCAACATGGCAGTTACATTGTGGCTCCCGAAGTTTTTGTTGAAAGTAAGGTAGTTTTTCAACTGCCAGAAGAAATTCTGGTTATTCTGGATACTTGATGAATTGGTTGAATTAATCAATGTTCCGTACTGATAAGTAGGCAAGAAATGGTAGGCATTTGAATTATTGATATCAATCCCTAATTCTGTTCTAAGTGTCAGGTATTTGGTGAAATTAATATCACTGTATAATGTACCAACCAAACTGGTTCTTTTCAGGTTGTTTTCTTCGTCCAGTGCTTTTGCAATCGGGTTAATTCTTCCTGCTGAACCTTCACGCTGGTCTCCCGACCAACTGCCATCGGTATTGTAAATGGGTATGTCAGGAGATGTGCTGAGCGCCACACTGATAATACCTTCGGTACTGTTATTTAACCCGATGTTTTCGTCTGTTTTGGTAAACATCAGGTTTGCTCCCATTTTTAGCCAGGGTTTTAATTTGGCATCAAGGTTAACGCGGCTGGAATAGCGCTCGAAATCAGAGCCAATTACTATTCCTTCCTGAGAATAATAACTTCCGGAAATAAAATATTTTACCGTTTCAGTTCCACCCATCGCACTAATTTGGTGGCTTTGCATTGGTGCCACACGAAAAACGGCATCCTGCCAGTTTGTTCCTCCACCAAGGATGGAAGGATCTTGTAATTCAACACGCGGGTCACGCCCGGCGGTTTCTGCTGCCCAGTCGTTACTGTATTCCGCAAACTGGCGCAGGTTCATTACATCAATTGTTTTAGCCTGTTCCTGAATACCGTAATATCCGTCGTAGGTGAATTTGGCTTCACCTGTTTTTCCTTTTTTTGTTGTGATCAATACAACACCGTTTGCACCTCTCGATCCATAAATAGCTGTTGCCGAGGCATCTTTGAGGATTTCAACCGAAAGAATATCGGAAGGGTTCAGGATGGAAAGGCCGGAGAACGTAGAAACGCTCCCGTTTCCCATTGCATCGGCTAAACCAACATCGTGGCCACTTTGACTAACATTTTGCAGTGGTACCCCATCTACAACATACAGAGGTTCTGCGGCATCAGCCCGCAAGGTTCCCTGGCCACGTACCCGGATTGAAACAGACGAGCCGGGTTGTCCAGATGTTTGCACAGCTGTAACACCGGCAGCTCTTCCCTGGAGCGCCTGATCGAGGTTTGCTGCAATTGAGCTTTTCAGCTTATCCTCCGAAACAGACACAACAGAGCCGGTAACATCCGATTTCTTCATTGTACCATACCCAACTACTACAACTTCTTCAATATCGGTAATGTCTTCAATCATCGAAACAGTAATTGAAGTTTGGGCTCCAACAGTTATTTCCTGTGCTTTGAAACCGATGAAAGAGATTACCAGTACATCGCCTGAGTTTACCTCCAGCGAGAATTGACCATCCACGTTGGTAGCTGTACCTTTAGCTGTACCTTTAATGGCAACGGTGGCGCCAACAATGGGTGAATTATCGGCTGCTGAAACAACCTTTCCGCTTATTGTCTTGGTTTGTAGTCCGTCGGCTGTTTCAGCACGAAGGTACAAGCCTGAAGACAAAAATACCATGCTTAGCACGAATGCCAGTAGGATCCTAAATTCGGAAGATTCCTTATGGAAATTCCGGTTTAATAGCATTTTCTTCATAGATTATTGGTTTGATAATTAGTTCGTTATGAAATTTTTGAAGTAAATAGAATGAAAATGTAATATTTTCATTTTTAGGTTTCCCTAAGAGATAGAATAGTGGATTGATCATTGTTCATATGCCCGATTTTTATTTTATTTCGTTTTTGTTGTTAGTCAGTAAAGTTAAAAAGGGAAACTTCCTTCCGAGGCTCCGTTAATAAGTCCGTTATAAGTAAGCGAATCAATAATGGCATAATTGTTCCGGTTAAAGATTCCATTGTCCCAGCAGAATGGAATTAAACCGTTGTTTTTAGCTTCGCGGGCCACAACCCGGTTAAAATATGCTCTTGATTCATCGTGTTTTTGTTGCCACCCTTGATTCAGTGATGACAAGTTGCGATGTATGGCACCGAATTCACCCAGTATTACCGGATATCCGTTGTCAACCAATCTGGTTTTTATTTTTTTGAACTGGCTTTTTACAAAATCCTCCTCGTAAGAACTGTTGTAGCGATCAGCCGCATCTGTTACATGGTTCGGTGTCCCCCAGAAATAGTACGCTTTTCCCCAGCTTGCATCTTTTTCCAAGCCACAAAAGTTCCATGGTGTATAATAATGCACCTCTGCAAACAATCGGTTTTGGACATTGTCGGTGGGCATGGTCATAAATTGATCAGCTTTGTCGATATCTGTGTTGGGCGCCTGGATAATCAGGTTCCGGTATGCATTTCTACCTCCGGTTGAGCGCACAACATCTACAAAAGTTTGCATATACACGTTTAATACATTCACTTTTTCCTGTGTATCAGCATTTGGTTCATTGGCGCCGGCAAAAAGTAAATGTTCATCGTAATCGCGAAAATGAATGGCAATCTGTTTCCAGATATTGGCCAGTTTCCTGTTTACTTCTTCTTGTTTTGCAGAAACACAATTTTCTTCCATCCATCCACCGTCCCAATGAATGTTGAGTATGGTGTATATATCATTGCTTACGCAGTAGTCAACCACTTCCTTTACACGTTGTATCCAGGTATCACTTATTTTGTATGTGGTTTGGTCTTCAAGGTATTGGTCCCAAGAACAGGGTAAACGTACCGCATTGAAACCTGCTGCTTTTACAGCAACAATTAAATCGTTGGTTGTTTTTGGATTTCCCCAGTTGGTTTCCCCCCCAATGGCTTCCAGTGTGTTTACGAGGTTCCAGCCCACTTTTATTTTAGATGCCAGTGTAAATGCATCGCTTCCCATTCCTGTTAAGTCGGGGGCAATTGAATCGGCTTCTCCGGGAACTGTAATTTCAGGTGCTTTAGCTGCCTGTGTTACTTCGATCAATATATCCGATACTTCGTTAGCTTTTAAGGTAAGGGTTGCTGTTCTTCGGCTTTCAACCGTATTTGCATCGACTATAATTGAAATCGTTGCATTTTTGTTGCTGGCCTGAACTGTTGAACGACACCAGCTTTCGCTGCTGTTTACAGTCCAGGAGGTATTGGAAACAACCGATATTGTCGTATTCCCTCCATCTTCTGCGAATGTTACACTGGCCGGTGTTGCCGATAATTCGGGAGTAAAAGTGTCGGGCAGACTGGCCGGATTATCACTTTTGCTGCAACTCGCCGGTGTAATAGCAAAGAAAAGGGAAAATAGTATAACCGAAATATCCCAATAGAATTTCCTGATTACCAGCTTTCCTTTCATAGTCTAGATAGTTGAATTTTAGTTATATGATCTTTTGAGATCAGTAAGAATCAGGACTTCGTAATGAAAAAGAAGCTTTCTTACATGTTTATGTACTGCAATGAGTACAAGAGATAACTCCAGTTTATTTTTCTCCATAGTTCTTAGTTTTATTGGCCATCCTTATTGTTAAAAATACAATAAAAGCTTTATGCAATATTAAATATATTTTCTTTAAAAAAAGAGGAGATTGCAAATAAACGGAATAGAATAGAACGATTTTACTTTAGTGTGAAAAATACAATATTCATTAAACATCATTAAATCAGTGTGTTATTTAATGTTTTTAAAAAGGTTTAATAAATAGGATATGCTCTAAAACAGGTATTTTTGGGAATAATTGGAACTTATTTGTTGAGGATAATTCGGAAAGTTGTGCCTTTGCCCATTTCTGACCATTTGATGAAAATCTTACCGTTATGGTAGATTTCAACAATTCTTTTTGCCAGAGACAGGCCCAATCCCCAGCCTCTTTTTTTGGTTGAAAAACCGGGTTGGAAAATGGTTTTGTGGTTCGATTTAGGAACTCCGCAACCAGAGTCGGTTATGTCGATCAGTACATTCTTTTCTTTTTCTTTGACATCAATGGTAATGCTTCCTTCATTTGTCATGGCGTCAATAGCATTCTTACAAATGTTTTCGATTACCCATGAGAACAGGGCTGCATTTAAAGGGACCTCAATCGATTTGCTTTCATCGTAATTTGCAATAAATTGGACTTTGCTCGACGACCGGGTTTTCAGATAACTCACCGCCGAATTCACAACTTCCACAACATTAATTCTTAATAATTCGGGTTTGGAACCAATTTTGGAAAACCGTTCTGTGATGCGTTCCAGCCGCGAAGTATCGCGTTCTAATTCATTTACCAGGTTTTCATCTACTTCTTTCAGTTTTAGTAACTCAATCCAGGCCATCAATGATGAGATAGGTGTGCCAAGCTGGTGGGCGGTTTCTTTCGACATGCCTACCCACACCTGGTTTTGTTCGGCACGGTTAGTAGCCAGAAAAGCAAAATAAGCAACCACAATAAAAACTACGATAACAAAAAGCTGAATAATCGGGTACAAACGAAGATTCCGGAGAATGCTTGATTCACGGTAATACAACAACTGATAGTCGCCTCCGTCGAGCATAATTTTTATAGGCTCGGCATAATCTTTCATTTTCTGAAGTTCTCTTTTCAAAACTTCTTCCCGGTTTCCGGCCGGGTAATGAATGTTGGCGTCTATTCCTAACGAACCATCGGCCGATACAACTATAATCGGAATGGTAGTATTGTTTTGCGTAATCTCGGTCAGGAAATTAAGGTATTCATTATTCAGGTCTTCAACTTTTTTTGATGTTTGGGTTTTTTCTGCCGAACCGTCGGAGTTGATAAGTTTTCCCTGTTCGTCGCGTAAAATTATGTCGATGTTATTAAAGCGTTGGTTTGCCTCGGCCCATATTTCAACTTTATTGCGCTCTTCCTGCGCCATTTTGTGGGTGAGCCAATTGGTATATAAAAGCGAGGCAACACCAATAAGTATTGCGATTATTAGCAATAGAATTTTTCCCCGCCGCCGTTTCAGATAAATATCCAATGTAAGTGGTTTTTAGTACATTGTAGCAAACGACTTAAAGATAAAAATATTATACTGAATTGTATGGTTTGAAAAAGATGGATGAAAAGTGTTTATCAGGCGTTCTGTTGTTTCCCAAGAAAGCTAAGTACCGAATTTTTAATTCCTTTGGTATCAATTCCACATTCTTTGTATAAATCCTCGGGTGTACCATGTTCAATAAAATGATCGGGAACCCCCAATATCCTGATTTGTGCAGAAAATCCCTTGCTTGCCATAAACTCCAAAACTGCCGATCCAAAACCTCCCTGGATTGCACCGTCTTCAACGGTTACAACTTTATCGAATTTTGTGAAGACTTCAGTAAGTAATTCCTCATCAAGTGGTTTTACAAAACGCAGGTCGCAGTGGGCGGCTGATATATTTTCTGTAGCCAGGCTTTTTATCGCCCTCGATGTAAAAATTCCTGATTTTCCGATTGTTAGGATGGCAATGTCTGTTCCGTCGGAAAGTTTTCTTCCTTTTCCAATTTCAATTTTTTCAAACGGAAGCTTCCAGTTGGTTTTTATTCCATAACCCCTTGGATAACGAATGGAAAACGGCTGTGCATTTTCTTCCAATTGAGCTGTGTACATCAGGTTACGTAAATCAACCTCGTCCATTGGGGCCGAAACAACCAGGTTGGGGACCGTACGCATGTATGCAATGTCAAAAACTCCGTGGTGGGTTGGGCCGTCTTCTCCCACCAAACCACCGCGGTCGAGACAGAAAACAACATGCAGGTTTTGAATGGCCACATCGTGTATTACCTGGTCGTAGGCCCGCTGCATAAAGGTGGAGTAAATATTGCAAAAAGGGACCATTCCCTGTGCTGCCAGTCCGGCAGAGAAAGTCACGGCGTGTTGCTCTGCAATGCCTACGTCAAAAGCGCGGTCGGGCATTTGTTTTATCATCAGGTTCATGGAGCATCCGGTGGGCATAGCGGGTGTAATCCCGACAATTTTATCGTTTTGCTCTGCCAGTTCAATCAGTGTTTCACCAAAAACATTCTGAAATTTTGGCGCCTTTTCGGTGTCACAGTCACAGTTGTAAATCTCTCCGGTTTCTTTATCAAAAAGCCCGGGAGCATGCCATTTTATCTGGTCTTTTTCGGCAAAGGGAAAACCTTTTCCTTTTTGGGTTATTATGTGCAGTAATTTGGGGCCGGGAATTTCGCGCAGGTCTTCCAGCACCTCTGTCAGGTATTCAACGTCGTGGCCATCAACCGGGCCAAAATACCGAAAGTTAAAAGCTTCAAAAAGATTGTTTTCTTTTAGCAGCATATTTTTAAGTGCGTGCTGGTTTTTTTGAATAAACTTCCGGGTTTTCCGTCCAATCCCGTCCAATTTTCCCAGGCCTTCCCAAACATCCTGTTTAAACCGGTTGTAGGTATTTGATTTGGAGATGTTAAGCAGGTATTTATTGAGGCCTCCCACACTGGGGTCGATGGCCATGTTGTTGTCGTTGAGCACAACCAGCAGATCGGCATTTTCGCCACCGGCGTTGTTTAAAGCTTCAAAAGCCATTCCGCCGGTCATTGCACCATCGCCAATTACAGCCACTACTTTTCGGTCTTCTTCCTTTTTTAGTTTTGCAGCAATTGCCATTCCCAAAGCTGCTGAAATAGAAGTGGATGAGTGGCCTACTCCAAAAGAATCGTATTCACTTTCGCTGCGTTTTGGGAACCCGCTTATTCCTTTGTATTTACGGTTGGTATCAAAAATATCGCGGCGGCCGGTGAGGATTTTGTGCCCGTATGCCTGATGCCCCACATCCCAAATAAGCTGATCGTACGGCGTATTGTAAACATAGTGCAAGGCAACCGTAAGTTCAACAACTCCAAGGCTGGCACCAAAGTGCCCCGGATTGGTTGATACAACATCGATAATATACTCGCGCAATTCCCTGCACACGTCCTCCAACTCGCCTTTCGAAAGCTTTTTCAGATCAGCCGGGCTGTTAATTTTTTCCAGAAGTTTCCCCTTTACACTCTCCATCCACTCAAAATAAATTGCAAAGATAACATTTAGTTACCTATCGTTTGTTCAAGATGTTTTTGAACAGCACGATTCAAAGGTTGTAAATAAAGCATTTTTAAACGTAAGAAACAATGAACTTAGTGTTCACGGATTGTCATGTTTTAGTTGAAGTAATAAACTCCGAAATAAGAACCAGTCCGTCGAGTGTCAGCATGGGCTCAATGGTTCCGATCTTATTGGTGAGCGGAGCAACTACCGGGCTTAGCCCGCCGGTTGCCACAACGGTTAAGCTTTCATTAAGTTCTTTTTCGGTTCGTTCCACAATTGCATCAACCAATCCGGTAAATCCGTAAACCACCCCCGACTGAATGGCGTGGATGGTGTTTTCGCCCAGTACAGAAGGTGGCGGAGTGAGATGAATTTGTGGTAACTGCGCTGTTTTTCCTGCCAGGGCGCTTACTGCAGTTTGCAAACCCGGAGCAATGGCAACGCCTTTAATGGTTTTGTCGGCACCAATGGTTGTAAAGGTGAGTGCTGTCCCGAAATCGATTACCATGCATAAAGGGCCATATTTTTGTAATGCAGCTACTGCATTGGCAACCAGATCTGTACCAATTTCAAACGGATTGAGAATTTTTACCGGTAGTTTATTGTAGATTTCAGGATTTACGGTTGCTATTTGTGTCGATTCGAAAATCCCGTTCAACATCTGCTCAAAAGGGCGGACCAGCGAAGGAACCACACTGCTCAAAATAATGGAGTGAACCTCATTCCTGTTAATTTCTCCGGCAGTAAGCAACGAACGAAATATTACTTCATATTCATCAGCCGTTTTTAGCTGATCGGTTTGGATCCGCCAGTGGTTGATCCAGCATTCATTTTTATGAACGCCAAAAACGATGTTTGTATTTCCAATGTCAATAGCCAATAACATACGCAAGTGTTGTTTATTAGTGAGCACCCATTCAACAAACAAACTTAAGGTATTATCTGTTTGACAAACCAAGTTTTTAGCTTTTTTTCATTCTCCATGCATATTCAACATTATGATAATATATGGTTTTGCCTGTTTTGTAACGCTTGTTGCAGATGTAAAAGGGGAGTTGCTGAATATCAGTATTTCAACATTTCCGGTTTGTGTTTTTGGGAAGGCTTTATGAAAAGCATAAAACACAAAATATAAATTAATTACGTTAATTGAAGTGTGTGCCTTACTTTGATTGTTTTCTCTGAAAAAAGTGTTATTTTTAAGCCTGAAGCTAAGTCGATAATACCAAGGTTATGCAAAAAACAAGGAACCCGTTGATTTTTATTATTGAAGGTAGTGTAGTGTATAAAGATTTGATTGTAGGCTATTTACAGTCGAAGAAATACAAGAACCTGAAAGTCTATCAGAACGGAGAAGAATGCATGAAAGATTTGCATTTGAAACCCGATGTAATTGTTCTTGACTATCTGTTACCCAATATGACAGGTTTGGAGTTGATGTCTAAAATCAAGAAAAACCATACGGATGTTGACTTTATATTTTTAAGCGGGCAGAACGATCTTGAGATTGCCGTTCAGATTATGAAAATTGGGGCTGCCGATTATATTGTTAAAAATGATAAGGCACCTCAAAAACTTATAAAATCGATTGAAGGACTCGCTCAGAACGCAAAGCATGATAAACAAACAAAAGGATTCAGAGTTGGTGTAGTTGGTTTCTTTGTTTTGCTGTTCCTGTTTATAATGATCATTATTTTAATGACTTTTTTCCTCGACCTGGAATTCTAAATAAAATCAAATAGCAATGTGCCACTCTTCAACTTCGGGGAGTGGTTTTTTGTTTCCCGTTGTTGCATGTTTTGTCCGGTTTAAACTAAACGATTTTTGTTACCTTTCGCGCTTCACAAAAAATATTTGGCCATGGGATTTGTAGCAACAACAAAGAAATACAACCGGAGTTTCTGGACTTCGAATACAATCGAACTTTTTGAACGTTGGGCCTGGTATGGTTTTTACCTGGCATTTCCGTTGTTTTTGATTGGCTCTACCGATACCGGGGCGCTTGGTTTTTCGAATGTCGAGAAGGGTGCAATTATGGGTACCAGTTCTGCTTTATTATATTTTCTGCCCGTAATAACAGGTGCCATTGCCGACAAAATTGGCTACAAACGAATTTTGTTGCTCGCGTTTAGTATTTATATCTCCGGATTTTTAATGATTAACAGTTTTAATGCTTACTGGCCGGTTTTTTTTGCGTTTATGTGGACCTGTATTGGCGGTGCGTTTTTTAAACCGATTATCTCGGCATGATTGCAAAAACCACCAATGAAAAAACGGCCTCTATTGGATTTGGGATTTTTTATATGATGATTAATATCGGCGGTTTTATCGGGCCTTTTATTGCCGGTGCACTGCTGAAAGTAAGTTGGTCGTGGGTATTTTATATGTCGGTTGCAGCCATTGGCGTAAATGTTTTGCTAACCCTTTTCCTATTTCGCGAACCCGGAGTTGAAAAAGATGGTACATCGCTGTTACAAAATATTATTCAGGCTTTCAAAAATATCTGGATCACATTGCAAAACTGGAAATATGTGTTGTTCCTGATCATTATGATCCTGTTCTGGACCGCCTTTAACCAGCTTTATTATTCCTTTCCTGTTTTTGTTGATCAGTGGATTGATACTACCCGGGTGTATGACGGATTACATGCCGTTTGGCCCTGGCTGGCCGAAACCATTGGCGATAACGGAACCATCAGCGCGGTATCGATGACCAGTATGGATTCTTTTTTCATTATTGTTTTTCAGTTAATGGTTTCAACGTTTGTTATGCGTTTTCGCCCGCTGGCAGCCATGATGGGTGGTATTTTGGTTTTAGCAGGTGGTTTAAACCTGATGTTTTCAACTCAAAGCGGCTGGCTGATTCTGCTCGGCATCCTAGTTTTTGCCTTAGGTGAGATGGGGAGTTCTCCTAAGTTTACCGAGTATGTGGGTAATATTGCTCCGGCCGATCAGAAAGCGCTGTATATGGGAACATCGTTTTTGCCCATTGCTGCCGGACATAAAATTGCCGGCTGGTTGTCGGGCGATTTTTACGAAGGCATTTCCGATAAGTATTTCCTATTACATAAAGAAGTGGCAAAACGGGGATTTCAGTTTCCAACTGAATATACCGATACATTTACCAAAAACGACTTTTTTAGTCAGGCGGCCGGAAAAATGAACATGAGCCAAACCGACTTGACGCACTACCTGTGGCAGAATTACCATCCTTCCAACATTTGGATGGTTTTTTCGGGTATTGCCGTGTCTGCGGTGGTTTTTCTTTGGTTGTACGATCGGTTTGTTATCGGAAAGAAATAGACGAGAGAAATTTCCACTATCCAACGAAGAGTGTTCAACAGTTTTTGGATATTGATCATTCTATATTCAATGTCGTTTACTTAGGAGAGAAGTGAAACAAACTGAAAATAATACACCCTTCGACTCCGCTCAGGGTGACTGTCAGACTGAGCGAAGTCGAAGTCTGTTATCGTTAACTAAACGACATTGATTCAAAATTGGCTATTTTTCTACCACAAACCGCCAATGCTTGCTAACCCATGGCTCGCCAGCGTAATCGATACCAATTCGCGGAGTTGTAATAAACGCAGGATTCGTTGTTGAATCTTCGATCCAGAGCCTTTCTGAAATGGCAAGATCTTCACCGTAAAATGATTTATTGAGGTTTAAAGCGCGCCCAACCCTCCCAGGGCCGGATATTCCTTCCACACCACGGATGAGTACAGCGGTTGGTTCATCTTCAGTTCCGGTCACAAAATTCAGCATCCAGTAAATACCATAAATCAAATAGACATACACCACACCTCCGTTGCGAAACATTACTTCGGTTCGGGCAGTCCGGCCTTTGCTCGCGTGGCAGGCCAGATCTTCCATTCCGCGATAGGCTTCCGTTTCGGTAATCATAAACTTTTGAATGGAGCCATCGTCAAATTTCCGCACCAGTATTTTGCCCAGCAACCGGGGAGCTACATCGGTTACTTCATACTGAAAAAAGGAGGATGGAAGACGATTGCTGTTCATTTCTGAATTTTGTTCGGTGTGCAAAATGCAAAATAATTGCTGAAACAAAGGCAAAGCACACTAATTTTATATTTTTAAAGTTTTATTGAAAGAATTCAGACCGGATATGCAAACCATCCACTTTTCAGATCTTTACGGGCAATACCTCTCCATGAAAGAAGAGATTGATGAGGCGAACAGAAAAGTCTTTCATTTATCGTTATGTTGTCATTTTAAATGGGACAATTTTAATATCAATCCTTTTGGTAAATGAACGAATCAAGCATAGAAATATATCAGTCAGAAGATGGAAGAACAGAAATTCAGGTTAGGCTTGAAAATGAAACCGTTTGGCTAAATCAAAATCAACTGGGGGAACTATTTGAGACGGACAGGACTTCGATTGCAAAGCACATTTCAAATATTTATAAATCAGCAGAGCTGAACAGAGAGACAACTCGTGCAAAAATTGCACAAGTTCAGAAAGAAGGAAACCGCGAAGTAACAAGGCAAATGTTTTTTTATAATCTTGACTTAATTATTGCGGTAGGTTATAGGATAAATTCAAAACGAGGTACGCAGTTCAGAATATGGGCAAACGGAATTCTGAGAGATTATCTTATCAAAGGCTATTCCTTAAATGAAAAACGATTAATCAGGCAAAACGAACAATTAAAAGAACTTCAGGAGTCGGTAAAGATTTTAGGAAATGTTCTAGCAACGCAATCCTTATCGAATGAGGAAAGTGTTGGGTTGCTCAAAGTTATATCAGAATACGCCTATGCTCTTGAATTGCTGGATAGGTATGATTATCAGAAGCTTGAAATAGCAGATACGTCCGAGAAGGAATTATATCGTCTGACTTATGAAGAAGCCATTTCCCAGATTCTTCTGGTAAAAAGAACCTATGGGAACAGCGATTTGTTCGGAAATGAAAAAGATGAGTCTTTTAAAAGTTCAATTAGCACTATTTATCAGACTTTTGAAGGAAAAGATTTGTATCCGAGTATTGAGGAAAAAGCAGCTCACTTACTCTATTTTGTAACAAAAAATCATTCTTTTTCTGACGGGAACAAACGAATTGCAGCCTTTTTATTTTTGTATTTCTTGGAACGAAACGGAGTGCTGTTTGACAGTGGAGGGAACAAACGAATTGCAGACAATGCTTTGGTTGCTCTTACATTGATGATTGCAGTTAGCAGACCGGAGGAAAAGGATACTATGGTAAAAGTGATTGTAAATCTTATAAACAAGAATAATTAGAGATATGCAAACCATCCACTTTTCAGATCTTTACGGGCAATACCTCTCCATGAAAGAAGAGATTGATGAGGCGATTCAGGAAGTGATTCGTTCTGCTCAGTTTGTGAAAAGCAAGAAAGTGGCTGAGTTTGAAGAAAAACTGGGCGCTTATCTGGGAACAAATGTAATTGCCTGCGGAAACGGGACCGATGCCTTGCAAATCGCTTTTATGGCCTTGGAGCTACAACCCGGCGATGAGGTGATTACAACGCCCTTTACGTTTGTGGCAACAGTGGAAACGGCAGTTTTAATGGGATTGAAGCCTGTTTTTGTGGATGTTGATCCGGATACTTTTAATATGGATGTTTTGCAGGTAGAGAAGGCAATTTCTCCAAAAACAAAGGCCATCCTGCCGGTGCATTTATTCGGACAATGTGCCAACATGGAAGAAATTCTTAACATCGCTCATAAGTTTGGTTTGCGGGTAATTGAAGACGCTTGTCAGGCACTGGGAGCCGATGTTGTTTTGAAAGACGGGACCCGGCAAAAGGCAGGAACAATCGGAGACATTGGGTGCAACTCCTTTTTTCCGTCGAAAAACCTGGGCGCTTTTGGTGATGGGGGCGCGGTATTTACCAAAGATGAGGAGCTGGCCACAAGGATTCGTTCCATCTCTAACCACGGAATGAAAGCAAAATACCAGTACGAACGAATTGGCATAAATTCGCGGCTCGACAGCATTCAGGCTGCCATTCTGGAGGTAAAACTGAAGTATCTTGAGAAACACCTGGCATTGCGACAAAAGGTGGCAGCTTATTACGATCAGCATTTAACAGGAATGGACGGATTAAAAATCCCGGTCCGCACAAATTGCAGTACACATACTTTTCATCAATACACCATTCAAACCAACACGAGAGATGAGTTGCAAGCGTACTTAAAAACAAAGGAAATTCCAACAATGGTATATTATCCAAAGCCTTTGCATTTGCAGGAAGCTTATGATTTTTTTGGGTACAAAAAGGGCGATTTCCCGGTAAGTGAAAAGATGTGTGAAACCGTTTTATCGCTGCCCATGCACACTGAGCTGGATGAGGCGCAATTGGAGTATATTGTTCGAAATATAAAAGAGTTTTATGGTTTCTCGCAAAGCCGCAGGGCCGCAAAGAAGGAAGGATGAAGAATATTGATTAATATTAAGGATAAACCTAGACTTGGCGTCTTAGCGCCTTAGCGAGATATTTCTTCTTATAAAACTAAAAACCGTGAACGAAAACGAGATTGCAAAAATGATAGTTAATACATGTTATGATATTCATGTTAAACTAGGGCCCGGATTACTGGAATCGGTTTATGAAGAAATTTTGTTTTATGAATTAAACTCTTTGGGGCTGACTGTTGAAAGACAAAAAGCCATTCCATTAACCTGGGAGGATAAAAAAATGGAAATTGGTTTTAGAGCTGATCTTATTGTTGGAAACAAGGTGATTATTGAATTAAAATCAGTGGAAGCAATAGCCCCTGTTCATCCCAAACAATTACTAACTTATCTAAGAATTACAGGGTTGAAATTAGGCTTGCTGATTAATTTCAATGAGCGGTTAATTAAAGATGGAATAACACGTATTGTAAACAGATTATAGCAATTACTTAGCGTCTTGGCGCCTTAGCGAGGGAATTTTTTTACGCAAAGCCGCAAAGGTTTTATAGGAAAGAGCTAAAAATACGGGATTCGGATTAAGTTCTTGAAGTGATGTTTATATATTTCGGATAAAATAGGATTTCATAAAATAAGGAACCCAGTATTTCAAATTGAATAAAATACTTAGCGTCTTGGCGCCTTAGCGAGAGAATTTTTTTACGCAAAGCCGCAGAGTCGCACAGCCGCAAAGAGGAGAATAATATGAGTAAAGATTATTACGTACACGAAACCTCTGTTATTGACAAAGGGGCAAAGATTGGTTCCGGGACAAAAATCTGGCACTTCTCGCATGTAATGGGAACGGCTGAGATAGGGAAAAACTGTGTTTTGGGGCAAAATGTGTTTGTTGGAAACAATGTGAAACTTGGCAACAAGGTAAAAATACAAAACAATGTTTCTGTATATGAAGGAGTGGTTTGCGAAGACGATGTTTTTCTGGGGCCATCAATGGTTTTTACCAATATTATCAACCCCCGGAGCGCTGTAGAACGTAAAAGCGAATTTAAAACCACACTGGTTAAGCAGGGGGCGACGATTGGCGCCAACGCAACCATTATTTGCGGTGTTACACTTGGTAAATATTGTATGATTGGCGCCGGGGCAGTGGTTACCAAAGATGTGAAGCCTTTTGCCTTGATGGTAGGCGTTCCGGCAGTACAAAAAGGCTGGGTGAGCCGCGCCGGGGTGGTACTGGGAGATGATTTGGTGTGTTCCGAAACGGGTGAAAAATACAAACTGATGGATGATCAGCTTAAATTAGCAACAAATGGATAAGAAAGATATTTTACTTCGGAGAATTGAAAACAGGCAGGTTACAGCCGGGGTAATCGGGCTTGGCTATGTCGGGCTTCCGCTGGCAGTTAATTTTGCCGCAAGCGGAGTTAAGGTGATTGGTTTTGATACGTCGGAAGAACGTGTGTCAAAGCTCCATTCCGGAGAAAATTATATTTCGGATATCAACAATGAAACATTGCAAGCCGTAGTTGAACAAGGGAAATTATCGGGAAGTACCGATTTCAGTGCAATAAAAAGCTGCGATGCTATTTTTATTTGTGTGCCTACACCGCTGGATGAATTTCGCAAACCCGATATGTCGTTTATCCGGCAAGCCTGTGCAGAAATTGGGAAGTACATGGCCCCCGGAACGTTTATCAGTCTGGAGAGTACAACTTACCCAACCACCACCGAAGATTTTGTTTTGCCCATTTTGGAGCAGGAATCCGGTTTAAAGGAAGGCCTTGATTTTTGGCTGGCCTATTCACCCGAAAGAGTCGATCCGGGAAACAAGAATTTCAACACCAAAAACATCCCAAAAGTATTGGGGAGCCTGAGCAAAGACGGGCTCCAAATAGGAGAAGCCATTTATAAACTGGCCGTTGATGAGGTTCACCCGGTGAGTTCGCCGCGGGTTGCCGAAATGGTGAAAATACTCGAAAACACTTATCGGTTGGTCAATATCAGTTTAATTAATGAATTGGCTTTGCTGGCCGGGAAAATGGATATTAATATTTGGGAAGTGATAGAGGCGGCAAAAACCAAACCCTTCGGTTTTCAGGCCTTTTATCCGGGGCCGGGAATTGGCGGGCACTGTATTCCGCTCGATCCGTTTTACCTCGAAAGCATTGCGCGGAAATTCAATTTCGAACTTTCGATGATCCATACCGCCGGGCACATCGATTTGCTGATGGCGCACCGGATGACACTGAAAATTACCTCGGCATTAAACCGGCAGAAGAAAGCCATTAACGGGAGTAAGATTTTGTTTCTGGGAGTGGCGTACAAGCCCGATGTGGCGGATGATCGCGAGTCTCCGGCCTTAAAAATTATGGAGGAAGTGGTGAAAAAAGGAGGCGAAGTGAGTTATCACGATCCTTATATTTCAGAAATAAAAATGGGGAAGCAAAGCCGGTATTGTTCAGTTGAATTAAGTGACGAGGCCTTAAAACAAGCCGATTGTGTAGTAATAACTACCAATCATTCTAACTTTGATGCAGCGTTTATCGAAAAACATTCGAAGTTGATTGTTGATCTTCGAAATATGATTAAAGAAGCTTCAGATAAAGTCTATAAATTATAATCTGAACACAAAGTCACAAAGACTCTAAGATGAAAACTTTGTGGCTTCGTGTCCTTGTGTTGATATGAACAAACGATTTGCGATAATAGGAGCAGCAGGTTTTGTGGCCGAACGGCACATCAGGGCCATAAAGGAAACCGGAAACAAAGTGGTGGCTGCCATGGATACTTTTGACGTAATGGGGCGCATGGACAGTTACTTTCCCGAAACCGAGTTTTTTACCTCCGAAAATGAGTTGACAGCTTTTCTTCAGCAATGTAAAAAGAATGGTGCTCCGGTAGATTTTGTAAGCATTTGTTCACCCAACTTCCTGCATTTTCAACACATTGAACTGGCACTGAAAAACGGCTGCAATGTAATTTGTGAAAAACCGCTCGTTATTCGGGCTGCCGATTTGGATAGAATTGAAAAACTGGAAACGGAAACCTGCAAAAAGGTTTACACGGTTTTGCAGTTGCGCTATCATCCAGCGATTCTTCAATTAAAAAATGATGTTGATGGGGGTGTATCCGAAAATTATTCTGTGAACCTAAGCTACATCACAGCGCGGGGAAAGTGGTACGCCAAAAGCTGGAAAGGCAACCCTGCAAAGTCGGGTGGTGTTGCGGCCAATATAGGTATTCATTTTTTTGATATGCTTACCTGGATTTTCGGGAGTGTTCAGAAAAATGAGGTAAAACTTTTCGAACCTGCAAAAGCGGCCGGGAAGCTTACCCTCGAAAAGGCCACAGTTAACTGGCTGTTAAGTATTGATGCAGCTGATCTTCCGGATGAAGCCATTAAAAAGGGGCAACGCACCTGGCGTTCCATTACCGTAAACGGCAAAGAAATTGAGTTTAGCGCAGGCTTTACTGATTTGCACACCGAAACTTACCATCGGATTTTAGCCGGCAATGGCTTTGGAGTGGAGGATGCAAGGGAAAGCATTGCCATTGTGGAAAAGATAGGAACTGTGTAAGTATCCGCAACAGGATGAAGTAAAAGGGAAATAGTCAGTTGGCCTCATCCCTTCCATTCCCTCGCCATGACCATGAGTTTGAGTGTATCCCCGGCAGCAGACAGCAACCAACAATTGGTATTACAAGGTTAAGCCCGAATTAAGATTCATGAGCTATTTTTTGCACCGGGTTTTAACCCGGTGGTTACAGCATAAATCCGGGGCCGGCTTTAGCCATTAATAGTGAGCAGCTTAACGGCTAGAGCCATAAGTTTCCCAGCTGCTTTTCTTCACCGGGCTAAAGCCACGGAGCAATAGACATATTTTTATGCAGTCGGTGAAACCTAACGATTATGTCCGTCCCTGTTTCCACGAATATGTACCGAACCTCCTGTGTTTCTGTGGAGCAGGTGCAAAGCGGCTGTCACAGCAATCAGTTGGCCCTGTAGGTTCCACTCCGTCGCCTTGACCTTGCCTTTGCGTG
>JBKEDN010000267.1:0-26485 GCA_047975435.1 Draconibacterium sp.
GAAGCTATCAACATACCGAGGAAAACTATTTTATCGCTTGATGCAACAAGCCGTAGATACTGCACCAGTTACATTTAATGATATTACAAAAACAACTTGACCCAAGGAGATAAGCAGTTAATTTTTATTCGCCCGCCGATCCCGATGTTTCGGTAGATACAACGGCCATGAGTTATTTCCACGATTCGTGGGTTGAATGTCGTGATGCTTTTCGCAGTGAGGCTGAACATTTAAAAGAGCGATTGGATAGCGTTGAAATTTTTTCAGTGCCCTTGAAAAGTGCAACGGATAAGGATCTCACGATCGATTTTTGCTATGTTCCGCCCAAAGATACAACCCGCAAGTTGGTAATTCTGATTTCAGGTACACATGGAATTGAGGGGTATGTTGGGAGTGCAGTGCAACAAATGCTGATGCAGGAATTTTTTCAGCCGGAGATGTTTTCCAATACCGGGGTGTTGCTGGTGCACGGGCTCAATGCCTGGGGATTTAAACACCAGCGCCGGTTTACGGAAAATAACGTGGATCTGAACCGGAATTTTAATCTTGACCGATCGTTGTTTGAAACAGAAAACGATGGTTTTGTGGCACTTTACGACATGCTAACTCCTAAAGGCGAGTTAAATATGAATAGCCTTGGAAACCGCTTTTTTATGGTGAAGGCGATTCAAAAGATTGCACAAAAGGGAATGCCCGCATTGCTCCAGGCATTTGCACAGGGGCAGTACCGGTTTCCGGAAGGAATTTATTTTGGGGGACAGGATTTTGAACCTCAGGTACAAATTCTTTCACGTGTTTTAACCGATATTGCGTCGCCTTACCAGCAAATTCTGAATATTGACTTGCACACGGGCTTTGGTGAACGTGGCAAGCTGCATCTTTTCCCAAACCCGGTGGACGACCCGGTACTTAGAAACAGCATGGAAAGAGTGTTTAATGGATACCGCATTGATTGGGGAGACTCTGATAATTTTTATACTATTTACGGCCAGTTGGTTGAATATATTGGAAAACTTTTTCCGGAGAAATTGTCGATTCCGATGATGCTGGAATTTGGCACACTGAATACAGGTTCAACGATTGGAGCAGTAAAATCAGCACACATTTCAATTGTTGAAAACCAGGGCGCACATTATGGCTACAAAACGCCTTCAGACAGCATAAAAGCAAAAGCCGGTTATTACGAAATGTTTTATCCGCCATCGGAAAAGTGGCGTAGCAACGCACTTCATGTTTCAAAAGCAATGATGGGGAACATTTGGGAGAATTTTCAGGAATTATAGCTCTCACAAACAGATAAACGACCACTTGCAGCGCTATACCAATCCTTCGAAGCCGAACGAACCAAATGTTTCAGAATGTTTGGATGTAATCCTTTCAACCATCAGCGAATTACTACACTACAACGAAGCGTTACAGCATCATTTTAATACAAGCAGAAAGAGTAAGTAAAAGGATCGGGGGATGACCTGAACCCGCCCTGTAAGTTTTGTTTAAATGGGCACAGCCTTCAATACATAACCAACAATTACACCCAGATAGTTCCCAACCGCATAACCGGCAATACCTACAAACATGCCGGTGAGAATTACTTCGCGGTTTTTAAGTGCCGATGCAACTACCGGAACAAAAGGTGGAGAGCAAATTAATGCGCTTCCTGAAATAATTACGGTATCGGCGTCAATTTTAAAGAAGCGGGCAATTATAGCATGCAGAATGTGCGAGCCAAACATGGCAAGTCCGACATAATAAAACAAGGAAATGGAAATGTCGGTAAGTTTACTTACATCGGCCATTGAGGCTACTGCCACACAAAAAATCAGGATAAGGTACATGCCCAGCTGAAAGGTTTTTTTTATTCTTCGTATTCGGGGAACAAACGATAAGGCAATCCCAAAAGTTGTAACAAAAATAACGATGGCAGCATTCGAGAAGTCGTCGCTAAACAACCTGCTCAACAAAAAGCTTACGCCCAGAATCAGTACAGATAACCCAAATGCAGCAAATAATGGCAGAAATATATCTTTTTTGAAAAATCCGCTATACGATTCGTACTCTTCTTCGAGATTGATTGCCTGGACTTCAATTTTTTGCGATCCGTCAGGGTTTTCAGGTGACTTTGATTGGTACGCGGGCAGAAACCACAGAAAAACCTTTTGCCCCACAGAAAAAATAAAGACCAGGTAAATAGCTCCCAATGTCATCTCGTAAGTGTGGGTAAGTATATAAATCTCCTGCGAAACCGAAAGTGCTGTTTTTATTGCAGCCATATTGGGGGTACCTCCCGTATAAACACCAACAAGCATCCCCGAAACCTGCCATATATTTTCAATGCTTCCCCTGAATATCCACCAGCCAACAAAAATCATCAGCAAAACAGTGAACAGTCCAATTAGCAGCGATTCCATGGCGGCACGTGCTTGAGAAAGCCATTTTTTTACATCGAGCGAAAACAATATCAGTGGTAAACAAAGCATAATCGGAATGCTCGAAAAAATATCCTGTAAAAACGAAATTGTATTTCTGGATACGTCTTGCTGTGTCACCAAACCATTGGCAAGGTATTCGCGCATTTTGGCAAAAGGTATATAAACCGATCCTGCCACCAGCTCGTGATAGGCCGGAGATACAGTGGGAAGTATCCCAATGTTTCCGATAAAAATACCCAGGGCATAGCAAATTAAAACGGCGCCTATTTTTTTTACCAGCGAATATTTACTTTCCAGATAAATGATGACAACAGGGGCTACAACAAAGAGGAAAATAACCAGAAAAAAATGTGTATCCATTCTTAAATATTCGGTTTAATCGGCGGTAAAGTTATCAGATTGTGCGATTCAAACAAATTTTTATTGTGGAGTATCCTTTTGTCCAGTTTCGGTAGTTTGGTAATAATCACTTAGTAAACTCTTTGATTTGTTATTTACTTCGGATGTTTGCTGCAAAAACAGTAGTGCTTTGGAAATCAGGAAATTATTATCGCCCTCCAATAACCCGGTTATGCACTCATAGGTAGCCGGATGAATACGACTTTGTTTACTTAGTAATTGTAAACAGCCGGGCATCAAATAGCTTTTTATTTTAGAAAGATTCAGCGAAAAGTAACTAAATAGCCGATCGTTTAAATCTTCTGCTTTGCAAAGCGTTTCCAGAATTATTTTTTGAATTTCCGGTGTTGTTTCGGTATAAGCGGTTAATAACGAATGCTGAATGACGGAATCTTTTAAGTCTGTAGAAGTAAGAGAACTTAAAATGCGCGAAGAAACAGAATAATCCAGGGTAGCTATAAAAGTGGCCAGTTTCTGTTTTAAGCCATTATAAGAGCTGTCGCTTAAATTTACATGATCCAGTAGCCAGGTAATTTCATCCGTTCTCCCGTTTTCTGCAAGTTTTAATGCAAAGGCCGGTGTTATTTCTTTTTGTGTATGTGCTGATATAAAGGATGCAATGGCTCCGTTAACTACATGCCACAATTGATGACAGGTATAAACTGCCCCATTTATTGTCACATCCTGAATTGCTTTGTTGGTTGCTGACGAAATTCCATCTACCTGTATTGATGTATCCCGAACCACTAATTCTTCAATTTTATATTCTGAGAGTACTGATTCGCGATCGGCCAGCAAGTTATTTAATGCCGAATATTCATCTGGAGTAAACGGGATATGATCTTTCTTGGTTAACGGAAACCCGAAAGGTAACTTAAAGCCAAGATATGCCCCGGTTGAAGTCCAGTACAGGCGCATATTAACCGGGAGACACTCCTGGTCGCTGCACACCGTTGTCAGAATATCGCAATAATATGCCGCAGGAAATCCGGTTTCTGAACGAAGTAAATAAATACTGTCAAGGATAATGCTGTCGGGGAAATTAACAGGCAGAGCTTCAGTTGCATAAGCTTCTTCTCCGGGGAATGGGTGGATAAGGTATTCAATTGTTTTATCCTGAAATCCGAATCTGACATTCAAGACCCCACAGAAGAACAAAGCCAAAATTATAACCGGATATCCTTTCATTATAAATATTTACTCCACTGCTTTTAGTATCCAATTCGTCATGACTTTTAAAACTTCCGGATCGATGGTTTGTTCAATTTGGGCATATTCGGCAACGGCCCCGTTTGTACAACGCTGGAACAAATGATTGTGCCCTTCAAAACTAAGTGTATCGACCTGCATATTTCCTCCGGAAGTCACCGCCCCGTATATTTTTTTAAGATTGGAAACCGGCACCTGTACATCTTTACTTCCGTTAAGTGCCAGTACCGGGCATTTTACTTTGGCTAGCGTTGGTTGCGGGTCGTATGTCAGGAAATAGCGAAACCAGTCAGAGTTTACCCCGGCAATTCTTGCGTCTATCAGTTTCTTGTTTTCTTCGCTCATGCTATTGTACATTCCCTGGCTTAATTTTGTGCGTAACTGTTCTGCAGCTTTGTCCGGGTCACTTTCATTTTTTAGTACATCAAACATCAGTTTCTGCACCATTTTATTTTGTTGAATCGAATATTCGGGCACGCCTGCAGCTTTTAATGCCAGGTCGTTTTGTTCATAGAGAATTTGTTCTCCGGTTTCTCCCGGACCGGCAAGAAGAACAATAAAAGCTACATCTTTTGTATTGGCAGCAACAATAGGGGCGATTAATCCGCCTTCGCTGTGCCCGATCAACCCAATTTTTTTTGAATTGATTTCTTTCCGGTTTTTCAGAAAATCAAAGCCAGCCAGCACATCGGTGGCAAAATCCTGACTGGTAGCTTCAGTTATATTTCCTTCAGAACCACCTACACCACGGTCATCAACCCGCAAAACAGCGATGCCGCTTTTTGTCAGATAATCCGCAATTACAGCAAAAGGCTTGTGCCCGAAAATGGTTTCATCGCGGTCCTGAGCCCCCGATCTGGTGATCAACACCACCGCCGGATAACTTTTGCCGGCTCCGGGTAGCGTGAGTGTTCCTGCCAGTTTTAACCCTGATTCAGGATTGGTGTATTCTACTTCTTCTGAAAGATAAGGATAGGGGGGCAGCGGAGTTTGCGGGCGCTTGAGTTCAGTAATTGTCTCTGTCTTTTTCAAATTTAAATCGAAAGTCATCCCGCTTTGCTGCCATTTCCCGGCAATGGAGTCAGAAGAAACAATTTTACCGGTATAAATCCCCAAAATACCGGGGATTTCCATTTTTATACTGTCGGTATTAGCAGTAATTTTCCCCTCAATATTGGATGCTCCCTGAAGCGGAACATCCATCTTCACCTCATATTTTCCGCCAGTCTCTGTTATTTTGAAAATTACTTCGAGTTTTACCGTTGGTAAATTTAGTTTCCCTGACCAGTTTCCTGAAACATCCGGATCCTGTGCCTGAATGGTTCCGGCAAAAAACAGAAAAATAATAAGCCAAAACAACAGATACGACAAGCGTTTCATTTTAGTTATTTTATGAGTGGTTTAATTTCCTTTAGCAGTAGTTCCAGTGCAGGAGAAGCCATTCCGCCGTGGTCAAATCCATCCAATTCCAAAAGCTTGGTTTGCTGGTGTCCGGCTACTTTCATCATGCGGTACATGTAGGCATTTTCTTCGTAACGTCCGAGCATCTCCAGTTCGCGGTCGCCGGTAATCAGTACCAGTGGCGGAGCATCGGGGCGGACAAAATAAAGCGGGGCAAATTCATCTACAATGGCTTGTGTTCCCGGTATTCCACGTTCTTCGCGAACAGTAAAGTGAGTAATGGTATGTCCGCTAAAAGGAATCAGCATGGCAATGTTGTTTGCATCAATGTTGTATTTGCCCAGGTAGTGTTTATCAAGGCCCACCATGGAGGTAAGATAACCCCCGGCTGAATGCCCCGAAACCACAATTTTTTCTTTGCTGCCGCCGTATTTTTCAATGTTGTTAAATGTCCAGGCTACTGCTGCCGCGGCATCTTCAATGTAAACAGGGCATTTTACTTTCGGATATAACCTGTAGTTTACGGCTACCACGGCAATTCCCTGTTCTTTTAATTTTTCGGGAATAAACTTACCTCCGCCGGTTAATCCACCGCCATGAAACCAAACTACGGTTACAAAGTCTGTCTTGTTTTCAGGATAATACAGAGCGAGTGTGCAGCGATCCGCAATATATGTATCGCTGTTGTGTGCGCTTTCTGTCCGGTAAGACATATCCGAACTTGTTTTGTAAGTGGTTTGCGCAAAAACGGAAGTTAATCCGGCCACTGCAAGAACAATTACTAAGGTGCTTAAAAAATGTTTCATTTCTATGTTTTTATCAATCGGTTGATGAATTAGAATGCTTCTTTTAAAACAATAAATGAATATCCTTAATAGAACATAATCATTAGAACGTTATGCTGAACTTGATTCAGTATCTGTTGAATATTGAGATTCTGTACTTTATCAATTATACCCTGAAATAAATTCAGGGTGGTGTTACATGTATGATTGATTAAGGACATTCAAAAAATAATATTTCTATTTTGTTATTTTCCGGGCCCAACATGTTCGTTATAAACCTTTTTTAACCAGGGAAGAATAATCAGGATCAGGCCAAAAGCAGCAAATGTCAGCAGGGCGTTGGTTAAAAAATAGTTTGATTTTTTCTCAAATAAATCCCACATTCCCGACAGCACACCGGATAATTTGTTCCCGATGGAAGTTGCCAGAAACCAACCTCCCATCATCAGGGCAGCAATACGTTTGGGAGCCATTTTCGACACCAGCGACAAGCCCATGGGGCTCAATAATAATTCGCCGACTGTAATTACTCCGTAAACCCCAAATAGCCAGGCTACAGAAGCTTTGTCGAGGCCATTGGACGAAACCAGTGCAGCTACCACCATTACCAGCCACGAAAGCGCAGAAATCAACATTCCCCAGGCAATTTTTCCCGGGGTAGAAGGTTCTTTTCTGCGGCGGCGCAGAAAGCCAAAAAAGCCAACCACCAAGGGCGTCAGGATAATCACAAAAAACGGGTTAATAGAAGCTTGCAATTCGGTAGGCCACAGTTGTAACCTTCCTGCTTTTGAGCGGTTTTCAGCCGAAACTTTTTTCCATTCATTTTCGGTTACATCGGTGGGTTTCCCATCCAGGTTTCCGCTTGGCAGTTCGTTTGTGTAGTTGTCAAAATAGTAGCTTCCGGCCGTTTTTGTTCCCATATCTTCGCCGTGCAGCCCCACAACCTGGCGTTCGCGGGGTACGGTTGAAACTTCTTCGGTACTGGCAATGGTATTGATTACTTTTTCCATTTTTGGCCCCAGTTCCCGGTCGGTATTGTTTTTTGCCCAGTAAGTTAGCGCCGAGCCATTTTGGTGAAACACAGCCCAAAAAATAATTACAATCCCAAAAATGGATAAGAGTGCGGCAATCGGGTCTTTTTCCTTTTTATCAGCTTTACGCCAGATATTGTAAAAGAAGAACAAAACGGGGATGGTAAAAAAGATAAAAGCATCATTTGAGTCAGATCCAAAGATGTTGCCGGGAATAAACCAGCCCAATGCAGCAGCGGCAAACGCAGGAACCAGTAATACGGTAAATATTTTGTACAGAGGTTGGTCGTCGTCGCGTTTGGGCGAAATTTTGTCGGCCTCTTTAATTTCGGGCAAGCGCATTACGCCAAAGGCAAGCCATACTACTGCCAGTATTAAACCAAATCCTGCAGCAGCAAAAGCCCATCCCCAGCCGTAAGTGAGGCGCAGCCAGGCGGCAATGAAGTTGCAGATAAAGGCTCCGAAATTTATACCCATATAAAAGATATTGTAGCCCGAATCTTTCATGTGCTCGTATTCCGGGAGTTCATAAAGTTTCCCTAAAAGCACGGAAACATTGGGTTTGAACATTCCGTTTCCTAAAATAATCAGAAGCAGTGAAAGGTAAAACGCGGGCATACTATCCGGAATAGCCAGCCCGATATATCCGGCAGCCATTAAAAGCCCGCCAATGTAAATTGATTTGCGGTAACCGATGTAACGGTCGGCTATTAGTCCGCCAATAAACGGAGTAAGATAAACCAGGGCCAGAAAAGTGCCGTAAATATCTGCGGCCTCCATGTTGCTCATTCCCAGTCCGGGGAAACGTGCCGTTTCGGGGGCAATCATATAAAGTGTAAAAATGCCAAGTAGAAGATAGTAGCCAAAACGTTCCCACATTTCGGTGAAAAACAGTACCATCAATCCTTTAGGGTGCTTTTTGAACATATTAAAATGGTTTTATTGAATATTAATCTTTTTCGGTATGGTATCCGGTAAAATTAGAAATCTTTTACACATCAGAAAAGAAACAAAGATGAGTTTCAGAAATGCCCTGTTATGGAACAGGCATTCAAAAAAAGTCGCTTTTGACATAAAGTTGAAACCGATAATCTTTATTTTTGGTTACAGTTATGATTTTGACTTTTGTTTAAAGGATGAATGAGTCTATGAAATTACAACCTGCACCCCACTTAAAATACCATTTGAAGCAACTGATTTTGATGGCTTTATTTGCGATGATTACCTCAAATGTTTTTGCCCAAAAAGATACCATTGTAACTTCTACAGGAAACCTTCTGGATGGCGAATTTATTTCGATGAAACTGGGGGTTTTGACTTTTGATACCGATTATGCCGACAAAGAGTTTAAAATTGAATGGGAGGAAGTGAACGAAATTTCGACACAGGAGATGGTTGTTATCTATACAAAATCAGGTGCTAGATTGGTAGGTAAGTTAACACGGATTCCGGATAAAGAAAAGGAAACAGAACTTGTAATTTTTAATAATGCAATTCATTTGTCGCTGGATGAAATTGTAGAAGTAAGGGTGGTAGAAGAAAAGTTTATGAGCCGGCTGCAGGTATGGCTCGATGCGGGTTACTCCTATACCAAAGCCAATAGCAGTCAGCAAATTTCAATTGATGTAAAAGCCAATTATCAGACCCAGCGTTGGTTGTTTTCAGGCGATTTTAATAAAGTCGGAACTTATCAGGATAATGCAGCTGAATCGTCGCGTACATCCGGAAGCTCTACGTTTTCTTACTCTTTAAAAGGGCATTTATTTGCTTTGGCCGGAGAAGAAATATTGAGAAATACGCAGCAGAAACTTGATCTGCGTGCTACATCAAAGCTTGGGCTCGGATATTATCTTTTTCGTACCAATCAATGGTACCTGGGGGCCGGTTTGGGGATGGCACATTCCTATGAAAAATACGGAGGGGCCACTCCTGTTTCCGATGGCAATTTTGAAGGTTTGGCAATGGTTGATTTAAACGTATATGATGTGGGCGATCTCGACTTCAGTTCAAAACTTGCCCTGTATCCCGGATTGACGACCAAAGGAGTGAGGCTCAATTCTGAGTTTTCACTGAAATACGACCTTCCGCTCGAATTTTATATTAAACTGAGTTATACCAACAACTTCGACAGCCACCCCGGAATTGACGTTTCCAAATCAGACTTTGTTTTTCAAACCAGTGTTGGTTGGGAGTGGGACTAGAACCGCCTGCAAACAGTTATTTTGCGATGAAAGCTGAAACTTTCAAGCTTAATTAACAAAATGTATATAAATTACTTTTCTTATTTTTACAGGAACAATCAACAAACAGAAAATCATGAAACACTTAAAACTATTCGTTACCGTAATGGCCATGCTGGGCAGTTTGCACCTAATGGCACAGAAAGACACGCTTATTTCTTCAACCGGAGATGTGATTGTGGGGGAAATAAAATCGATGAATCGAAATGTTTTGGTTTTTGATACCGATTATGCTGATTCAGAATTTGAAGTGGAATGGGCCGGTGTGAAAGGCCTGGTATCTTCAGGGCTATTACAGATATATACAACTGACGGCGAAAAATTAAAAGGCCGGATTAATTACCAGGAAGGTAAAGATGGGGTACTGGTACTTACCGGCTCTGAAAAAGACGGCGAATACCCGATAAGCGAAATTGTTCAAATAGCCACAACAAACAGCAAGTTTCTTGATCGCATCTATATTTCCATCGGCGCGGGATATTCTTTCACCAAAGCCAATCATGTAACCCAGTTAACCACAAACGGACGTGTGAGCTACAAGGCCGACAACTGGTCGTTGGGCGGTGGCTTTAATAATGTAGTTACCAACCAGGACGATGTGGATGCAACCTCGCGTAACGAGGCAAATATCGATTTTAACCGCGACATTCTAGGGCGTGCATTTGCATTTGCAGGTATGGAGTTTCTGGCAAACAGCGAGCAAAATCTTGATTTGCGAACCACCTCAAAAGTAGGGATTGGATACTACTTCGTCAGGCAGAATGGATTTTTGTTTCAGGGAGGTGTTGGTTTGGCAAATGCAAATGAAAAATATGGCGCCCCTGATAATACAACTGAAAATAGTTTTGAAGGCCTTGGAGCAGTGGAAGTTGATGCTTACGATATTGGTGATTTCTCATTCCGTGCAAAAGTGAATGCTTTCCCCAGTTTCTCCAATTCAGGGAGGGTGCGTATCAATAGCGATATTTCATTAAAATGGGATTTGCCGCTGGATTTCTATATCAAAACCAGCCTGATTCATAATTTTGATTCAAAACCACCGGTGGCTGGAAATTCAAAAAGTGATTATGTATTTCAAACCAGTGTTGGCTGGGAGTGGGACTAAATATGAACAAACAATTACTACCGAATCCCGGGAATTTCAACCGGGATTTTTTATGTTTATCAACAAACGGTTAAGCTGCTTTTTGTAAATTTATTGGATGAAATACTCGCGAAAATGAAGCTTTTTACAACACACCAGATTGCAGAAATTGATAAATATACCATCGAAAACGAGCCGGTGGCCGACATTGATTTAATGGAACGTGCCTCGTTACAGATTTCAAACTGGATTGTTCAGCGTTTTTCTACCGAACACCGAATGATGATTTTTGCCGGGCCCGGGAATAACGGTGGCGATGCCTTGGCCATTGCCCGTCAACTGGCTGAACTTGAATATTCCTGCGAAGTGTGTTTGGCCGATTTGGGAAAAGAACTGAAAGGTTCTCCGGCAATAAACCGGCAGCGGCTGGAAGAACAGGGGCGTGTAAAGCTGACAAACATTCGCAGGGTTGAAGATATTCCCGGGTTACAGGAGCAGGATGTTATATTGGATGGACTGTTTGGCTCGGGGCTGAGCCGGCCACTCGAAGGGCTTCCGGCGGCAATTGTTGATTTTTTGAATCAGACCACAAATACAATTATTGCGATTGATATTCCCAGCGGACTAATGGGCGAAGACAACACGGGCAACTCAGATCACGTCATTCGTGCCGATTTTACACTGACATTTCAATTCCCAAAAATCAGTTTTTTATTTGCCGAGAATGAACAATACCTTGGGCAGTGGAAGGTGTTGCCGATTGGTTTACATCCCGAAGGAATGGAACAGATGAAAACCGGATATTACTACCTGCAAAAAGAAGAGGTACAGGGAATGATTCCCGTTCGGTCGAAATTTGAGCACAAAGGAACATTGGGCCATGCCTTGCTGATTGCCGGAAGCTTTGGGAAAATAGGAGCGGCTGTGCTTGCATCAAAAGCTTGTTTGCGGGCAGGAGTTGGTTTGCTTACAACACATGTTCCGAGGCTGGGTTATTCCATTTTGCAAACCGCAGTACCTGAAGCCATGGCCAGTGTTGATCAGCACGATTCGGTGTTTACCGAATTTCCGGAACCGGAACCTTATTCAGCCATTGGAGTTGGCCCCGGTCTCGACCAAAAACAAAATACCCGGAAAGCTTTGTGTGCTTTGCTTGAAAGTGCCAAAGTGCCATTGGTAATTGATGCAGATGCCTTAAACATTCTTTCAGCCCAGAAAGAGTGGCTGGATAAACTTCCGGAAGGTTCGATATTAACTCCCCACCCGGGAGAATTCAGGCGATTGGCGGGGGACTCCGGGAATTCTTTTGAACGTATTCAGAAGCAGCTGGCGTTTTCAAAAAGATATCGTTGTGTAGTGGTTTTAAAAGGGGCACATACTTCGGTTTCCTTGCCCGATGGCCGGATATACTTTAATTCAACAGGTAACTCCGGAATGGCAACTGCAGGAAGTGGCGATGTACTTACAGGTGTGATTCTTGGTTTACTGGCGCAGGGAATGTCGTCAGCAGAAGCCGCGCTGACCGGCGTTTTTATGCATGGCCTGGCAGGTGATGTTGCTGCAAAAAAGAAGTCAGAATTTTCGTTGATTGCAGGCGATATTATTGAGAATATGGGTGAAGCTTTTCGGAAAATGGTGGGCGGATAACATATTATCTGGCTCATCCTTTCGTTTATTGAGATGAATTTCCATGAGATTCCAAAACATTTTCAAATGCAGACACAAGGCATCATTTTCGACTTTAACGGGACACTTTTCTGGGATACCGAACTGCCATTAGAAATAATTGCCATAAAAATATTTGTGCACAGCGGGTAGCCACATATTGAGGAAGACTCATCTTTTCTGAAGATGATTTTTGTATGCGGCTTTTGCGTACATTTGCTTTTCAAATAAACAGAACATGAACCGTAGTTATAAAACAGGGAAAACGCATCCTGCCTGTTTCCACAGGAAGAAAATGCTCATGTTTATGTTTATCTTTTCTGAACTCTGATTTTTTGCACTTTCGTTTCCAACCCCCGTTTTTATCTGTTTAGTATTCATTTTTTTGATTTTTTTATGGAACCCTATTACAACTGGCTAAATTCGCTGGTAAACCGGAATAAAACAGAATTTGCAGCGTGGAACAACCTGAAATGGTTAAATACATATACTGCCCGCGAAGCACTGGAAAAAAGAGATGAACTTACCGGGAAGCTTGGAGGTAACCTGCTTTTTAAAGAAACAAAACCCTATTACAACCGGATTTCAAACGGCTGTAAATTGTGCGGATTGGGGCAGTGGAGTTGTTTGTTTATTACCGGAAAATGCAACGCTTCGTGTTTTTATTGTCCTGCTTCGCAAATTTCTGACGATTTGCCCACCACGCAGAATCTTACATTCTCAAGTTCGCAAGCTTATGCCGAATACATCAACCATTTTAATTTTAAAGGTGTGAGTTTTAGTGGGGGAGAACCACTGCTGTTTTTCGACCGGACACTGGAATATCTGAAGCAGGTAAGAAAAAGGTGCAAACCCGAAACTTATGTATGGATGTACACCAACGGAATTTTGGGTGATACACATAAATTCAGAAAACTGGCTTCGGCAGGGATCAACGAAGTGCGTTTTGATATTGGAGCAACCGGATTTTCGCTGGATAAGTTAAAACTTGCCAAAGGAATTATCCCCAATATTACGATCGAGGTTCCCGCAGTTCCGGAGCGGAAAGAACAGATGATAAAGTTGCTCCCTCAGATGATTGAAGCCGGTGTGACAAATCTTAATCTCCATCAACTGCGACTAACAACACACAATGTAAAACATTTGAGCAAGAGAAACTACAGCTACATTCATGCAGAGCACCCGATTGTGCTGGAGTCGGAGTTGGCAGCACTTGAAATTGTAAATGCCGCCCGGGAACACAGCCTGGACATTGGCATCAACTATTGCTCCTTCTATTTTAAAAACCGTTTTCAGAAAGCCGGTTTCAGGTCGCGGCTGGCATATGCTTTGGCTGGCCCCGATGAGGTGCTTACTCAAAACGGCTATCTACGCGAATACGATGGGAAAGTGCTTTCCTATAAAACTTTCAGAATATATGATGTGAAGCCTGAAACAAATACGGTGAATGAATTTGAGCTGGCGGGCAAGAAATATTTTTATACAAAGGAACAAATCATGAAGCCGGTTTGGCTGGATGAAGAGGAGCGAAAAGCAGTGGACAACCTGTTGGAGTACGAGCCCGGCCAAATCCCTGCTGACCCGTTGTTATTCAGAATCTGGCAACTGGAGTACATTGAAAAAGGACTGAGGGAATATTGACCCTCTTAAATCAAATCCGTCCATTTTCCTTGAAAAGTATCTTTTTGCAACGCTTTTCCCAGCATATCCAAAAAGTCTTTACGCGGAATCGGTTTGGCTCCCAAACTTGCCAAATGGCCGGTGGGTTGCTGGGCATCAATAAACGCAAATTGGTGTTTCAATGCAAACTGCACCAGGTGATAAAAAGCTACTTTGCTGGCATCGGTTTTAATAAAAAACATCGATTCGCCAAAAAAACAGTTGCCAATTGAAAGTCCGTATAAACCACCTGCTAGCTCGCCTTCAAAATAACTTTCAAACGAATGGGCATAGCCCAACTCATGCAATTCTACATAAGCTTCAATAATATCATTTGTGATCCAGGTTTCATCTTCGTGGCTCCTTTTTATCTTGCTGCAGTTGGTAATAACATCCCGAAACGCAGTATCAACCCGCAACTCAAAAGTCCCTTTGTTGACGACCTGCCGCAGGCTTTTGTTAAATTTAAAATCGTTGGGCAACAGCACCATCCGCGGATTTGGCGACCACCACAAAACGGGCTCATCTTCACAAAACCACGGGAAAATCCCCTGGTGGTAGGCTGATAATAAGAAATCGGGTGAGAGATCGCCTCCAATGGCGATCAGTCCTTCGTCGTCGGCTAAATTCGGATCGGGAAATTCTATCATCTGTCACAAATATATAAAATAGACTTTCTGTATGAATGGATTACACGCTCCTTTTAACTTTTAGCCGAATGAATTTTTCATGCCTGCATCAAAATAATTTTGATAATTTTGAGTCTTTACATCATAAAAAGTTTAATTCAGCAAAAAAGCTGCTACAATCAAAATTTTAAAACATTACAGCAATGAAATATTTAGCACTGATTATCGGATTATTGATTGTTCTGCCCAGTCATGGACAGCGAAAAAAGAAAGAAGATGAAACCGGAGTTACTCCTTATTATGTAGAGGGAATTGCCTATGCCTTGCCGCGTACCGGAATAAAGATACATGTTGAGGCGATTCGTGAAAAGTTTGAGCCGGGGCCTTATGCGGCTTATGCCGAGCAGTTGCTTGGAATAAAAGATGCGCAAACACGTAGTTCAGTAAAATGGGTGATTTCTGATGTAAAGCTTTCTACTTTCTCTGAGCCCGACCCGGAGCAGGTGCACAAAGCATTGGGCGATGGTGCCCTGTTGCTTGGTTTGGCACCTAACGGGTGTATTGCCGGAATTAACACCGCTAACACAGAAGCTTTGCCTGCGGTAAACATGTCGAACAATGTGGCACAGAAACCTGATCGCGAAGATGGCTTTTCATTTGATTATTTCTCGGATACGCCTTTTGTTATTCCGGGAGATTCAACCAATAATTTCAGACCAACCAAAGTTAGTGTGGAGCAAAAGGCCGCCGAAGCAGCACAGCGAATCCTGAATGCCCGGATGAACCAGTACGATCTGGCAGCTTTGCGGATTGACGGAGAGTACCCGGACGGTAAAGCTTACGAAGTGAGCCTGAAAGAACTAAAAAGGACCGAACAAAATTACATCACGCTGTTCGTGGGAAGAACTACTTATAAAAAAGAAAGTTACAGCGTTGACTATATTCCGGGTGTAAAGGATAAAAATCCGGTAGTTGTTTTCCGTATTTCAGATGAAAATGGTTTGGTCCCGGCAACCGATTTATCAGGGAAACCGGTTATGATTGAGTTTGAAACAGTGAGTGCTTTGGCAGAAAAGTATTCGGGAGCAGCAGTTTCTGATAACCCGGATGCAGGAAGTAGCGGTGTTTATTACCGCATGCCTGGAGTTGCCAATGTTAAAGTAAGCTACGAAATGAATACTCTGGCAACTGCCCGCGAAACGATTGCACAATTTGGTGTGGTGGCCCCACTTCCCGAAGAACTTTTAGATGGAAGCTATTCGGTAACTTATCATCCGGGAACAGGTGCCATAAAATCAGTTGTAAAGAAATAGTAGGGGCTACGGATAACCATTGTAAGTCCGGCTCTGCCGAAATAAAAAATACCCTGCTTAAAATGAATAAGCAGGGTATTTTTTTATGAATTATCGCGTCTATTTGATTCCGTGCATCATTTTTTTCAGCCAGGGAGATAAGGCGAGAAGTATCACTGCGATAATAGCCGATTGAATGGCAATCATCCAGAAAACCTGGATTTCGGTTCCTAAGGCTGTTTCCAGTTTCATTGAAATAGCCTTCATTTGAGAAGCTACAAAGTTACCTGCGGCAAACGATCCCATCCAGATTCCCATCATTGTGGATACCAGTTTGGGAGGTGATAATTTGGTTACCATCGACAGTCCGATGGGCGATAAACAAAGTTCTCCAAATGTATGCAGCATATATACCATAGCCAGCCATAATGGACTTACCAGTCGTAGGGTATCTCCACCGGTTGAGCGGGTGTAAGCAAAAGCCATTACTACAAAACCAAATGCGAGCATGGCCATTCCCCAGGCAAACTTCAACGGAGTACTTGGGTTTAACCTTATTTTATCGAGTTTCACCCAAAGGATACTGAAAAGTGGTGCAAATGCAACGATATAAAAAGCATTTATACTTTGAAACCAGGTAGCCGGAATTTCCCAGTTGCCGATCATCCGGTCGGTATTGTCGCGGGCAAAAATATTAAAAGTGGTACCGGCTTGTTCAAAACCACTCCAGAAAAAGATGTTGAAAACCGCCAGTATCAGGATTACTCCAACACGCGACCATTCTGTTTTTCCGTTGGTGCCGCGGAAAATAGTGGTGGCAAGTACCAGCACTCCGCCAATGGCCAGTACATAGATAATTACCGTACTTACCATTGATGGCATGGCTCCCCAGCCCAGAATGATTGCAAAAATAAATCCGACAACCCCTACCCAATAGATTAAAATGCTAAACCAGTCTTTAATGGCCAGTTTAACTCTTTCTGTTTTTACTTTTGGTGGCATACCGATGTGCCCAAGTGTATGGCTGCGAACAAAAAACCAAATGGTTCCAAGTACCATTCCGATTCCGGCTGCAAGGAACCCATATTGCCAGGCCACTTGCTCACCGAGTTTTCCGGCTACCAGCGGCGAAAGGAAAGCCCCAATATTGATCCCCATGTAAAAAATAGTGAAACCACCGTCTTTGCGTGGGTCGTTGTTGTCGTACAATTCGCCCACCATTGTAGAAATATTAGGCTTGAAAAAACCGTTTCCTGAGATTAATATTCCTAATCCTGCATAAAAAATGGTTTGACGAAGTTCCATGCTTGCATCGGTTCCTGAAAGCCAGGCACTCGCTGCCAAAAGAAACTGGCCGGTTGCCATGGTTAAACCACCAATGTATATCGATTTGCGCTGCCCTAAAACTTTATCGGCTAGCATTCCGCCAATAATCGGGGTAACATACACTAACCCGGTAAAAATACCATAAATGGTAAAGGCATCGAGTTCTGCCATTTCAAATCCACCATTCGCATAAGTTGCCGTAAGGAAAAGAACCAGCAGGGCTCTCATCCCATAGTAACTAAAGCGTTCCCACATTTCACTGGCAAACAGCGTAGAAAGCCCGATCGGATGTCCAAAAAAGGCTTTGTTTGAATCTCTACTCATAATATCTATAGGTTTTATTTTCTTAAGCTCGCTAAAATATCAATTATCTTCAAAGAAATCCGTGAAACATATCAGCTTTTGTATTCTTCTGCCTAATTTTATCATCTTTTAAAAAAAGTTATGCAGAGATAGCACAAAATGATATTTCTGCTGTTTCTTATTTTGTTGTTTAAAATAGTGAGGGGGAAATTCCCCGCAAAATAAATATTGGAGTGTTATGAGTGAAGAAATAAAAAAACTGGAACCAAAGAAACTGTGGGAAATATTTTTTGAATTAACTCAGATTCCCCGTCCTTCGAACCACGAAGAAAAAGTGCAGGATTGGGCAGTTGCTTATGGTGAAAAGCTTGGTTTGGAAACGCTGAAAGATGAAGCCGGAAACGTGATCATCAAAAAGCCCGCAACACCGGGACTGGAAAACCGCAAAACCGTTGTTCTGCAAGGACATCTTGATATGGTTCCGCAGAAAAACAGCGACAAGGAACACGACTTTGTGAACGATCCGATTGAAGCCGGTATTGATGGAGAATGGGTAACAGCCAACGGAACAACGCTGGGTGCCGACAATGGGATTGGAGTTTCATCGGCGCTGGCAGTGCTGGCTTCCGACAATATTAAACATGGCCCGCTTGAAGTATTGCTTACCGCCACCGAAGAAACCGGAATGGATGGGGCCATGGGGTTAAAAGCCGGTTTGCTGGATGCCGATATTCTGATTAACACCGACACCGAAGACGAAGGCGTTTTTAGCGTGGGCTGCGCAGGCGGTATCGATGTAACAGCCACGTTCAAAAACAAAACTGAAAAAGTTGATAAAAAGAAATATACCGCTTTTAAGCTAAGTGTTACCGGACTCAAAGGCGGACACTCGGGCGTGGATATTCATTTGGGAAGAGGAAACTCGAATAAGGTATTCTTTCGCATTTTGAAAGCTGCAAGCGAACAATTGGGTGTAAAACTGGCCGATATTCAGGGGGGAAGTCTTCGGAATGCTATCCCGCGTGAAACTTTTGGCGTAATACTGGTAAAAACAAAAAAAGCAGACGCACTGGAAAAATTAGTGGCCGAATTGGGCGACACAATCAAAGCCGAACTGGTAAATGTTGACCCGGGGCTTACCATTTCGCTGGAAGCTGTTGAATTGCCAAAAACAAGAATGGCTGGTTCGTTGCAAAAAAAACTCACCAACGCTGTTTGGGCGGCTCCAAACGATGTGGTTCGGATGAGCGATACCATGCCCGGAACCGTTGAAACATCAAGTAACCTGGCCATTGTGAAGTCGGAAGGAAGCAAAGTAAAGATTGCTTGTCTGGTACGTAGTTTTTCTGAATCAGCAAAACAAGCACTGGCTACCCGTTTGGAAGCAGTATTTTCGCTGGCAGGCGCTAAAGTATCGTTAACCGGGAGTTACCCGGGCTGGCAGCCCAATGTTCAGTCTGAAATTCTGGAAGTTATGAAAGGATTGTATAAGAAACGATTTAAGAAACAACCAAAATTACTGGCTATGCACGCCGGACTGGAATGTGGTATCCTGGGAGCTACATATACAAACTGGGACATGATTTCGATTGGGCCAACCATCAAGTATCCACACTCGCCGGATGAAAAAGTGAACATCGAAACCGTGCAAAAATACTGGGACTTTCTGGTTGATACACTCGAAAATATTCCGGAGAAATAAATGGAACATGCGGTTTTTAACCGCGGATTTCTTTAAAAGATGTCATTTGTCAATTGATGGGTGACATCTTTTTTTATTTTCCAGCTCCTCACATAAGCGTCGCTACGAGTTTATCGCACCTTTCTTCTCTCCGTTCCTATTGGGCTTCCTGATTTTCTTTCTGAATTAGCCCATCGTACTGTTTTTCTATAGGATACATTTTTGTTTTGCCTAAATTTTTGGTTATTTAGTCTGCCTTACCAACTAAATATATGGAAAGAAAAACATGTGTACTGTTTTGCCGCTGTAAAGCGGAAGTAATTTCCACCGGATCGATGGATAAAATTGCCGTTGGTTTGAGAAATTTCGATGTCGATGTTTTTGAACTTCAGGATCTTTGTGCAATGACCATTCACGAAAAAGATGTATTGAATACGATTGGAAAAGAGTTCCAGCAAAAAATAATTATAGCTTGTTACCCGCGCGCCATAAAAAATATGTTTTGGCAAAACGGAATTGAAATGGGCGATTTTGAGGTGCTGAATTTTAAGGAACTGTCGGCTGAAAAAATCTTTTCGAAACTTGGAAATGACTATCAGATTCCGAAAGGAGAAGCGCACTACCAGGTACAGATTACTGATTTGAATGTGCCCGCGTGGTTTCCGGTAATCGACGAGTCGCGTTGTACACTTTGCGGGAAATGTGCCCGTTTTTGTTTGTTTGGCGTTTACAGTTACGACCGCAAAAGTTTGAAAGTGGTCGATCCGCTGGCGTGTAAAGATCAGTGCCCGGCTTGTGGACGTACCTGCCCCACTTCGGCAATAATGTTTCCGCGGTTGGCAGAAAATACGGTTTTGGCAGGCGACGAACCCAACGGGCAAAAGATTGGGATTGATAAAGGAAGCCTTCTCTCTGCCCTGAATGCGCGAAATCAGAACCGGCGCAACATTTTCAGGCAGGGAGTTGTTGAACAAGCCGAAGAGGAGCGTAGAAAAGCACTGGAAGAATTTAAAATGGGGATGGATTTTACGGGAAATGATAACAAGAATTCTTAAAAATACCGATAAAAAGTGCCTGTACAAATTTGTGTACAACATGGGAGTGAAAGGTTCGCTCAGCTTTGCGCGTTACCAGCGGAGACTGAAAAAGGGCGATTTCTTTCCGGCTTTTCATTTTATTTCGGTTACCGACGACTGCAACCTGAATTGCCAGGGCTGCTGGGTGACACATAAAAAGAAAAATACCCGCATGTCGCCCGAAACGCTAAACCGGATTATTGAAGAAACCAAGGCAAAAGGCTCGTATTTCTTTGGAATCCTGGGGGGAGAACCACTTACCTATAAACCACTTTTTGAGGTGTTGCGTAAACATCCTGATTGTTATTTTCAGCTGTTTACCAACGGAACCTTACTGACTACGGAAGTGGCAGATGAACTTCGGAAACTCGGAAACGTAACACCGCTGATCAGTTTTGAAGGTGATGAAGTGGTGGCGGATGTGCGCCGGGGCGGGAAAGATGTTTTTCGTCGTACGGTGGAAGCAGTTGAAAATGCTACCAATGCAGGTTTGATCACCGGGGTGGCGATGAGTGTTTGCAAGTCGAACATCGATCTGGCTTTGTCGGCTGAATTTATCCATTCGCTGATTCAAAAAAATGTGGCTTACCTCTGGTACTACATTTACCGGCCGGTGGGAGCCGATTCAACCGTTGAGCTGGCCTTGGATAAGGCTGAAATCCAAAAGTTGCGGCAGTTTATGGTAGATGCCCGTTCGCAGTTCGATATTGCCATTATCGATGCATACTGGGACCAGAATGGCAACGGACTTTGCCCGGCTGCTACCGGATTAAGTCACCATATCAACGCGTCGGGTTTTGTAGAGCCTTGCCCGGTTATTCAGTTTGCGGCAGAAAATGTAAAAGACAAACCGCTTGAAAATATTTATAAAGAATCTGTTTTTTTGGAAGCCCTGCGCAACGATATTCCGCATAAAACTTCGGGGTGTGTTGTAATGGAAGATCCCGGTTGGCTGGTAGATGTGGCAGAGCAATACAAAGCCACTGATTCTTCAGGCAGAGAAAACGAAGCAGCGCGATTAAAGGCAATGCCGCGGGTTCCGAGCCACGGATCAGGGGTGCCAGTTCCGGAAAAAGGATGGATTTACCGCTTTGCAAAAAAACGCGCATTTTTTGGATTAGGCGCTTATGGTTAAAAAATGAATGCAAAAAAACGCATATTAAAAGTCCCGAAGGACAAACGGATCCGCGAATTGTTGCGGAAGGAAGTCGTTTTGTTTGCTGACCAAAATAAAATTTTGCCACCGGCTTCGTTTGAGTTGCTGGAGGCGAAGTCGAGAGAACTGCTTTTTCTGCTAAACATGGACGAGGAGTTCCTTGATTTTACCATCGTTTTGCTGGGGAACGAAACCTGGCGCGAGGTAGTAAGCGCAACACCTTTTCATCGCCGTTTGTTGTTGTTGCCGCAGTGTTTGCGGAATAACCTTCAATGTAAAGGTGTTTTTGATGAACTGGGACTGATCTGTGCCGGTTGTAAAGGCTGCCAGATCGACGATATTCTGGGAAAAGCCGAAGAACTGGGTTATTCAACACTGGTAGCTGATGGAACAACGGTTGCCATCGGACTTGTGGAAGAAGGTTCGATCGATGCGGTGATTGGCGTGAGTTGTATGCCGGTCCTGCAAAATTCTTTTGAGCCGGTGTCAAGAGCAGCTGTTCCGGTCATTGGTTTGCCGTTGCTGTACGATGGTTGCAGCAATACCTCGCTCGATTACGATTGGTTGTTTTCCGAAATTGAGCAGATTTCGGAAAAGCCTGAATCCCGGCCACTTTCTGTTTCGATGATCCGGAACCAGGTGGATGATTATTTCCTGGAGAATAATTTGGCGAAATATTTCTTTGGGAAAACAGAAACCGAGAAACTCGCACTAAAAACCATGGCTTTGGGCGGACAACGGATGAGGCCTTTGCTTGCCTTGCTGGCGTATCAATCTTATTCCAACGAAATTTCAGAAGAAGTGCAGCAAGCACTGGCGGTGATTATTGAGTGTTTTCATAAAGCGTCGCTGGTCCACGATGATATTCAGGACGATGAGGATTTTCGCTACGATGAGCCGGCATTGCATAAAACGGCCGGAATTCCGGTGGCGATTAACATTGGAGATTACCTGATTGGGAAAGGTTACCAGCTATTGGCAAATGTTCCCTGCGATTCAACGGTAAAGGCTGAATGTCTGAAAGTAGTGGCAAGGTCGCACCTGTATTTATCGGAAGGGCAGGGAGCAGACATTCTTTTGCAGCAGAACATTGCCCAAAAATCGGTAAATGAGATTCTGCAGATTTTTGAGCAAAAAACAGGAGAAGCAGTAAAAGTGGCGTTATTAACCGGTGCTATTGCCGGGAAAGCTCCGGAATCTGAATTGTCGGTTTTGTCGAAATTTGCCGAATTTTTTGGAATCGCTTATCAGGTTCGCGATGATTTGAACGAGCTTCGTGAGACAAACGAAAGGAAACATGCTTTCGATTTTCCGTTTTTGTTGTCTTTGCTAAAACAGAGTATCAACGGGAATTCTCCGTCTTTTTCTGAAATTATTCAAACAGAGAATTTTGATGTTCTGTTGGAGAGTTTCAAAAAGTATGAAACAGAAAAATCGGCCGATACCTATTTGGAAGAATATGTGCAAAAGTGTTATGCCGAACTTAACAAGCTGGAGAACCGGAAACTGCGGTTGAGTTTGTATGGCGTGATGGGAAAAGTTTTCAAAGCATAAAGTGGCCAAACTGCGAGCATACCAACCCGTTTTTTATCAATTCATTTCCGAGATTGAAAAAGGTTTTTTGCTGCTCGATGAAACCAGCCGGGCAGAAATAGTTGCTTTTGTAAAATCACAACAACACAACTACGGAGCTTTTGCGAACCGTGCCGGCAATCCTGATTTATATTATTCGCTTTTTGGAAGCTGGCTTTCGGTAGCATTGAAGTTGGAGGTGCAGCAAAAAAATCTGACACAATATATTTCAACTCATCCTACCAAACCCGAAAAAATTGTCGATAGATTCTCTCGTTTGCTGATCTGTCTTATTTTGGGAAATGAAGAAGAAAAACCTTCTTTTTTTGAACTGACAAGGTGGATTTTACAAGGTGGTAAAAACCTGAATACGGCTTATCAGTTTTTTCTTTTTATGCTGAGTTTTGACGCGCTGTATGGCAAAAAGCGATGGCTCTATTTTTTGGTGCGGCAGTTTCTGAATTTTTATAAACCGGGTAATGAATTGCCCTGTAGTTTTTATGCATCGCTTCTTTTTGTCCGTTTTATAACAGGAAAGAAAACGCATAAAGACGCCTCGGAGCTTATGAGCTATTTTGAAAGCGGGAAAGGGTTTAAAGTTTTTCGCGATCTGGGAAATGCCGATCTTCTTTCAACGGGCGTGGCACTTTTTGTGCTGAAAAAGGTAGGTGCTGATCTTCGGATGGTGATACCCGATTGTTTGAACCTGATTCAGGAGAATTACGACAACGGCGCTTTTTTGTCGGGCGACGGCGATTTGTCAAGAGATATGGAATATACTTTTTACGGATTGCTAACTTTGGGGGTGCTTTCATAAAATGGACAAACAAAAGATACATCAACAACTCAACGAAGTAGGCAGGATGCTGGCTTCCGAACTTAAACCCGAAGGATATTGGGAAGGCCGGCTTTCGTCGAGTGCACTGGGAGTAGCAGTTGCAGTGGCTGCTTTGCATTTTGATCATCCTCAGAATAATTCAAATGAAATAAAAAAGGGAATTCAGTGGTTACAGAACAACATCAATACTGATGGAAGTTATGGCGACACACCTGAAAGCCCCGGAAATGTAAGTACCAGTTTGCTGGTTTACGCGGCGCTGAATCTATATTCAACAAAAGAAAAACCAGTAATGGAAACGCAGCAAAAAATAGCCGCTTATTTGAACACGCTGAAAATTGATGTGAATTCTCCGCAAGTGGCTGAATTTATTTTGGCGCACTATCAGAAAGACTATACATTTTCAGTACCAATCCTGGCCATGTGCGGATTGTGTGGTGTGCCGGGAGAAAATGCTTTTAACCATATTCCTCAACTTCCGTTTGAGCTTTCGTTGTTGCCCCGGCGTTTTTATCGTTTGCTGAACCTGAGTGTGGTGAGTTATGCGATTCCTGCGTTGGTTGCTGTTGGAATTGTGGTTTTCAAAAAGAAAAAGTCGAACCTGTTTTGGCGGCTTGTACGAAAGTTTTCCATCAAAAAAGCAATGGATATTTTGCATCGGATGTTGCCCGGGAGCGGCGGTTTTCTGGAGGCGGTTCCATTGACGGCTTTTGTTGCGCTGAGTTTGATAAATTCAGGATTTGCAGAAACCGAAGTTGTAAAAAAAGGTATTCAGTTTTTAAAACGAACGCAGCGTGAAGATGGTGGCTGGCCCATCGATGTGGATCTCTCAACCTGGGTTACATCGCTTTCAGTAAAAGCATATCGTGAGAATTTAAGTGCATTTCTGAACTCCGATCAGCAAAATAGAATTGTTGCTCACTTCAAATTGATTCAGAATACCAGGATTCATCCGTTTAACGGTACCGGCCCCGGTGGTTGGGGATGGACGAATTTTTCGGGTTCCGTTCCCGATGGTGACGACACTCCGGGAGTTATCCTGGCTTTGCTAAAACTTCAACCCAAAAATAAAGTAAAGAATGAAGTTTTGGCGGGAGCAAAATGGTTAAAAGAATTGCGTAATAAGGATGGTGGCTTTCCGACTTTCTCGCGTGGCTGGGGAAAATTGCCGTTTGATCAGAGTTGTGCTGACTTAACCGGACATTGTTTGCTGGCAATTTCAGCAGTGGTTGAAACATACCGGGATGAACTGGATGAAAAAGATACGCGCTACCTGGCTGGTATTTTTGAAGGTGCTTTGAAATACCTGGAGACAAAGCAGGCAAAAAACGGGAGCTGGCTGCCGCTTTGGTTTGGAAATCAGTTGACGGACAATCATACAAATCCGGTTTACGGAACCGCAAAAGTGGTGACTTATTTAAAAGATGCATTACAGCACAACTGGCATTCAGATGCGAATAAAAATAAGTTATTCCGAATGATTGGGAAAGGGCAGGCTTTTTTAATTTCTGTTCAGAACACGGATGGAAGTTGGGGGGGTAATAAAAATATTCCGGGCAGTATTGAAGAAACGTCTTTGGCTGTTTCGGCACTTTTTTCAGACGAAAATACAACGATTTGCGAGGGCGGACTTCAGTGGCTTGAAAGCTTTATCGGGAAAAACGGATTTAAACCGGCGCCGATCGGTTTATACTTTGCTTCGCTTTGGTACGACGAGAAACTCTATCCGGTTACTTCTTATTTTGAGGCACTAAACCGGTGCATCAATAATTCGAAGTATGTTAGTAAACAAGAAGAATGACAAAACCTTTCGGAAATATATTGTTGGAAGCCCGTAATTTGGGTTTTACGACGAATCACCAAATGATACTTCATCCTGTTGATTTACAGATCAGGGAAAAAGAAGTTTATGTGATTACCGGTCCTTCGGGAAGTGGAAAGACCACGCTTGCCAAACTCCTTTCACATCATCTGAATCCAACCTGTGGAGCAGTTTCTGTTGCTGACAAAACGCAAATTGTTTACGTTTCGCAGCAAGACCGCTTTATTGCTTCGGCTGGTTTGCGTACCACTTACTATGGTCAGCGTTACGAAAGCCCCAACGAAGAGGGGATACCAACTGTAAAAGAATTTTTTAAGCGCAGGCTTGCACATCTTCAGGAAGAGGAGTTTGCTGAAGTTACCGGGGAGCTTGAAATCGGGTATTTATCCGACCGGCGTTTGTTATCGCTGAGCAACGGAGAACGGAAACGGGTTCAGCTGGCAGTGGCTTTGTTACAGAAACCTGACCTTCTGGTGCTCGATCAGCCCTTTATCGGGTTAGATGTTCATTCTCGGGAAATACTTTCAAATATTTTGGAAAGTCAAAAAAGGAAAGGGCTTTCACTGGTAATTGTTAGCGACCCGGGTTTTATTCCATCATTTGCCGATTTTGTGCTGGAAATGAATAACGGAATTGTAAAACCGACAGTTGACGCAAAAAAAATTATTAGCTCAGAAAAGCCTGTTTCTCCCGTTTCCGGCAATTTTAATACTGATCTTTTAAAGGATTTGTTAAAAGAGAAAGCAAATTACCGACAGGTAGTAAAAATGTAAGCATTCGCTAAACCCCGTCTATTTTTCCTGCCAATGAGTCATTAAGTTTGCTGTGAACCAAAAATGAAACAGAGATGCTCAATGCTCAAAAATTCCTGTCGATTTATCATGATTA
>JBKEDN010000269.1:0-28275 GCA_047975435.1 Draconibacterium sp.
GAAGCTATCAACATACCGAGGAAAACTATTTTATCGCTTGATGCAACAAGCCGTAGATACTGCACCAGTTACATTTAATGATATTACAAAAACAACTTGACCCAAGGAGATAAGCAGTTAAATAAATTGCATTCAGGAGATACCGGTGATCATTCCCTCTGTGAGAAATTTGATTCGAACAAAATAAACCAGCTTATGAAACTTCAGATTCTATTTCTTCTCATCTTGCTAAATGTTTTTTGTGTTTCAGCCAAAAACAAAGATTCAAAACGCATTCAGCCCTGGACCGTAAATCACTGGTACTGGCAGTTTAACAAAAAACCGGTGATGTTGCTGGGTGCCAGCGGTGATGATAATCTTTTTCAATGGCCTAAAGAAATATTGATCCCTCATCTTGATTCGATGGCTGAAGTTGGTGCCAACTACGTACGGAATACCATGAGCGACCGCAATGATAAAGCGTTTGAGCTATATCCGTATGCCCGCCCCGGGAACGGAAAATATGATCTCAACAAATGGAACGAAGAATACTGGCAGCGTTTTGATCAATTTTTGAAAGAAACCCACAAGCGGAACATAATTGTTCAGATTGAAGTATGGGACCGTTTTGATTATTCGAGGCAGAACTGGCCCCCCAACCCCTATAACCCAAAAAACAATATCAACTATACGTTTGACGAATCCGGGCTAAAAGCAGATTACCCTGACCATCCGGGCAGGAATGTTCAACCTTTCTTTTTCACCACTCCTCATCAACAAAACAATGAAATCCTGCTGAAGTATCAGAAATGTTTTGTTGATAAAATGCTATCCTATTCCTTAAAATATAACCACGTTTTGTATTGCATGGACAACGAAACTTCTGCACAGGAAGAATGGGCAGTGTTCTGGGCCGAGTATATTCTGAACAAAGCCAAAGAAGCGGGAAAAGAAATTTGCGTTACTGAAATGTGGGACAACTGGGATTTAAAATCAGAACACCACAAACGGACCTTCGATCATCCCGAACGTTATGCTTTTTGCGATGTTTCTCAAAATAATCAAATGAAAGGACAGGTTCACTGGGACAATTTTCAATGGGTGAGAAACTACATTTCGAAATATCCGCGGCCTTTAAACACAGTAAAAACATACGGTGCCGACGGAGGTATTTTTGGCGATTCAAACGACGGACTGGAACGTTGGTGGAGGCATATTCTGGGAGGTGCCGCTTCGGCACGTTTTCACCGGCCTACATCGGGACTTGGGTTATCGACGCTTTCAATGAATTCGGTAAAAACAGCCAGAGAAATAGAAAAGACCGTAAAATTCTGGGATTTGACACCGGGAAACGACCTGCTTTCGCAAAGAAAGGAAAACGAAGCTTACCTGGCCTACCAGAAAGGTGAAACCTATGTGGTATTTTTTACTGATGGTGGTGAAGTAGGACTGGATTTAAGCGATGCTGATTCTGAATTCAATCTGAAATGGCTGAACATCCGAAGCGGAGAATGTACCTCCACCAAAACGATAAAGGGAGGAAAGATTGTACACTTACAGACTCCGGGAAAATTGGAATGGATCGCTCTTCTCAAAAAACTTTAATTTCAGATTGGTATAGCGTAATCAGATTACCTGTAATGTTATTTCAAATTCAAATACTTTATTAAAGTTTTGTTCCCTTGCAATGCATTTGCCGGTAGCGGATTCTTTTCATTGAAAACCCGTAATTCATCCGGCTCAAAAACCGTAACAAAGCTCTCGTCGTACCCATAATTATACGGAAGTTTATTTTTATCGAGTCCCAAGTGGTGTGCAAAAAAGTTATACACGGCAAATCGCTTCGACGGGCCGTAATCGTGTTTTTCCAGCGGAAGATGAACATTCTCCACTCTGTGTTCGACATTGTACAAAGCATATACTTTTTGAATGTAAGGATATTCGATCAGCGGAGTGTTGCTGGTCCAGTCGCCCCCGTCAGAAACAAGCAACATCGGGCGTGGCACACAAAGTACTGCAATTTCCACATTATTGGTTTGATGATGTTCGCTTTTGTGTACCGGCATTCCGCTTTCGCACACACAGCCACCAAAGAAATAAGCCGAAACCTGCACCACCGGGGCCGAAACTTTTATCCGGTCGTCGATAGCTGTAAGCATAAAGGTTTGTGTACCGCCGCCCGAACCGCCCGTTACGCCAATTCTTTCCGGATCCACATCCGACCTTGAAAGCAAATAATCCAGCACCCGCTGACTGTTGTAAGTTTGCAAAACCAGGGCGATCGGAATATCGTGTGTTACCTGTTTCGAATCGGCAAAACCAACCATGTCGTAAGCCACCACAATGGCTCCCATGCGGGCAAAAGCGGCAGAACGAATCTGAACATCGGGTTTCAAACGCTTGTCGGTCATGTGACCGTGCGGACATAAAATGGCCGGATTCTTTCTTTTCAACTCAACCGGGTGATACAAGTTTCCGGTGATATAAAAACCGGGAAAACTTTCCATAATGAAATTTTCGACTACATAGCCATCCATTTCCCGAGGGTTTGAAATCTTCACATTCAGTTTTGTTGAGCGTTCCGGCATTTGATCCAGTTTCATGCCTTTGATGATCCCTTCCCGAATAATAGTTGCCCGTTTTTCCCAGGATTCGCGGTCATTCCATGATTGAGCAAATTCTTTCATCTTCAGGTTGGCCTCGTCTTCAGTCCAGTACCGGCCCTGGCACAACATGTCCTTTTGTGCCTTTACTCCGGTTCCAAAAACCAGAAAAAAAGCAGCCAGCAGAACCCATGTTTTGTACATTTTTCTATTCATCAGTCAGTTTATTTTAGTTGATATGGTTTTTAGCATTCCTAAGATAGCGAGAATCCCAACAGGGACAAAACGGAAAAACCAGTTCTCTCTCCTGTCATCATTTCACTGAATAGCTGATCACGAATTTTTATATTCCGGCCACAAACACGGATCGGTTTTAAATTCAAAAGTGAAGTCACCCTTCAATGTTGTAAGAAACGCCGGTACATTATCGCTTTGAAACCCATAGTAGGTTCGCTGCCACAAATCAGTTCCGGGCCGGGTTTCAATTAACAAACGATTATGATCGGCTACAAACTTTTCCGGTTTATTGAACCATTCAAAATTTTCGAGCGTTAGTTTGTCCATTTTATTGAGTCATTAGGTCAGAGACATTTAACTTTCAGTCTTTGCAAAACAAAAGCTTCATCAATATTTCAAAATCATCGATTATTACATCCGCTTCGCTTTGATCCTGACTACCGGCTGCTGCTCCATTATACGCCACACAATACATTTCGGCAGTTTTGGCAGCTTTTATACCGTTCTTCGAATCCTCTATCACTATGCAATTTCCAGGATCAACATCCAATAATTTTGCAGCATGCAAAAAAACATCGGGAGCCGGCTTACTTTTGCCTACGCTGCCACTGCTAATTGCATGTTTGAAATACTTTTTTAAACCCGACTTTTCAATAATAATTTTTACGGTTTCAGGATCGGAAGAAGAAGCCACCGCCAACGGTATTTCCTTTGTCTCAAGGAAATCGAGAAGTTTTATCAAACCCCGCATCGGTGCCAGTTTCTCAAGATGGGTGAAAAACGGAATACCTTCCAGGTTTGTGAGACGGGTCATTTCCTGTGCATCCAGCAAAAGATTTCTTTTTTCGATGATCCGATGCCACATTACATCAGTGGCTGTTCCCATATACGTAGCATGTTCTTCATCCGAAATATCAAGACCTGCTTTCTGAAACATGCGCTTTTCAATCTCGATATGATACGGTTCACTATCGACCAGTACTCCGTCCATGTCAAAAATAATGGCTTTCGGAAATCTTTTTCCAACAGGTATTTTCATCTTATTATAATTGTTTGTTTTCTAAGGAATAAAATGGATTATTACCGGTGAATAAACCAAGGGATTCAATCCATGAAAAATGGATAATTCCATGCTTTATCAAAGTAACACAGAACGGTAAAACAATGCCACACATTTGTTGGCTAATACAAATATAATATTGACTTTCAGTTACTAAAACGCAAAAGACAAAATATGATACAAAAGATTTGAAGAAGTAGAAAAAGATTGATTTCAAAAAAGGTTACCTGAAATCCTTGCGGTAATCCGAGGGCGTTTTCCCCATAATTACTTTAAAATAGTGGTTAAAATTTGCCAGATTGTTGTAGCCGCATTCGTAACAGATTTGGGTGATCCGCTTATCGGTTTCGGCAAGAAGTTTTGCAGCAATCCCTATTCGTACGGTTTTTACATATTCCATAAAAGTCTGGCTGGTCTTCTTTTTAAAATAGCGGCAAAACGAACTGGGTTCCATGTAAACCACCTTTGCAGCTTCCTGTAGATTAATGCCTTCCTGCACATTCTGAAATACATACTCGTATATTTTATCGATCTGGTCGCGGTCTTTGTCGTAGTTATTAGGCAGTTCAGACGGCAAAGCCAAATATTCACGGTCTTCAACTTTTAACAACAAACTAAACACCTTTAACAGGTTAATGTATCGTTCCAGTCCTTTCAACTCAACCATCCGGTTTAGCGTTAAGGCCACTTTCTCGATTTTCGGGCCTTTAAAAAGAATGCCGCTGTGCGCTTCTTTCAACAACTCCACCACCTGCTCCAGCTCTGGGATATTCAAAAAATCGGAAGTTATCAGGTTTTCGTAAAAATGAGTAACCACACATTCAGGTTCTTCTTCGTTACTGGTCTCCAGCACTTCCCAGCAATGAGAAATATTGGGCCCCAGCAACACTAAATCGCCGGGAGTATAGCTCGAAATATTGTTTCCGACAATGCGCCTCCCCGAACCCGAAGTAATCAGGTTCAGTTCAAAATTATTATGAGAATGAATTTTCTCCGAATTCGGGTCCATCTTCAAACGCCGGGTAATAAACGAGTGTTTGTGCGGTACAAATATTTTCTCATAAACAAATTCCACCGTGAATATTTTTTAACCCTAAAACGAAAATATTAATAGATAAGTTCAAATTAAGGTCAAAATTCAATGTAAAACAAACAATATACAAGAAGTGTGACACTTTTAAATAAACGTACTTTGTATGTGTAGTTGTGAGTCGATGCTATTTAACTGATTAAAAAATTCAATATAATTTCAAATGAATCCACCATTAAAAGGAATAATCCCCCCGATCATCACTCCGCTGATTAATGACGACGAACTGGATGAAAGCGGTTTGGTTCGTTTAATCGAGTACCTTATCGACGGAGGTGTACACGGTATATTTTTGCTCGGAACCACCGGTGAAGCCACCAGTTTAAGTTACCCTTTACGCAAATATTTTGTTGAAAAGGCTTGTGCGCTTATCAACAAGCGTGTTCCGGTAATGGTAGGTGTTACCGATACTTCTGCTGCCGGATTACTTGAGATGGCAAACATTTCAAAAAATGCCGGAGCCGATGCACTGGTAATCTCTTCCCCTTATTACCTGCCTATCTCGCAAAACGAGTTTGTTGATTTCCTTACGAAAATGGCCCCAAAACTCCCTTTACCGTTTCTATTGTACAACATGCCAAGCTGCACCAAAATGCACATGTCGGTTGAAACCGTACGAAAAGCAAAAGAACTGGGAGCCATCGGAATTAAAGACAGTTCGGGCGATCTGGCATACTTTTACTCGCTATTGGAAGAGTTTAAAGATTCACCTGAATTTTCGATCATATGCGGAACAGAACTATTTCTGCCTGAGTCGGTTACATTTGGAGGAAGCGGAGGAATTACAGGTGGTGCCAATATTTTCCCCAAAATTTTTGTTGACTGGTACAAAGCCTCGCTGAAGTGCGACGTAAAGAAAGTAACCAGATTGAGGGACATTGTTATTCAGATTGAGAAAAAAATATATAATATTAGTACCGACAGTTCGAGATACATTGAAAGTATAAAATGTGCCCTTTCGGTTTTAGGAATTTGCAGTGGTTATGTGGCGCAACCTTTCAGCGGGTTTGAAGAGGCTCAAAAACAGCAAATGAAAAAAAACATAAACGAGCTGATTGAAACTTATCCCGAGCTCAGTGAAGAAATGAGTATGTTAAACAGTATCACCTGAAAAATAGATGAAACAGTAGCCAGCAGAAACATAATCTGCGGTGGTACAAAATAAATCAAATGAACTTACCTGTAACCGACCTAATTGTTTTTATAATTATCACTGTTGGAAATGTCATTTTTGGAGCCAGCTTTTTTCTGAAAAACAAAACATCGAGCCAGTTTACCACCGGAGGAGGAAAGCTTCCGGCGTGGGTGGTGGGCATGTCTATTTTTGCCACTTTTGTAAGCAGCATCAGTTTTCTGGCTTTACCCGGCAAAGCTTATATGAGCGACTGGAATGCCCTGGTTTTCAGCTTTGCCATTCCGGTTGCAGCTATTTTGGCGGCTAAGTTCTTTGTTCCCCTGTATCGTAGCCTCGGAAGTGTTTCTGCCTACAATTACCTGGAAGTGCGTTTTGGTGCCTGGGCAAGAATCTATGCTTCGTTGTGTTATATTTTAACCCAACTGATGCGCACCGGCGCCATTTTACTTTTGCTGGCCTTGCCGCTAAATGCATTATTTGGATGGAATATCAGAACAATCATAATCGTTACAGGAATTGCGGTTACCGTGTATTCCATGATGGGCGGAATACAGGCAGTTGTATGGACAGATGCCATTCAGGGAATTATTCTGATTGCAGGTGCACTGATTTGTGCCGCCGTTTTAACCCTTTCGATGCCCGAAGGCCCGCGACAGGTTTTTGAAATTGCAAAGGCCAACCACAAATTCAGCCTCGGAAGCTTTAGCGCCAGCCTTTCTGAATCCACTTTTTGGGTAGTTTTAATTTATGGCTTGTTTATTAACCTGCAAAACTACGGCATTGACCAGAATTTTGTACAGCGCTACCTCACTACCAGCACAGAGAAAAAAGCCAAGTCATCGGCGCTGTTCGGGGCCTTGCTTTACCTTCCTGTGTCCATCGTTTTTTTCTACATCGGAACTGCGCTGTTTTCTTACTACACCGCCCGCCCCGGCCTGCTCCCCGACGGCATCAGCGGAGACAAGGTATTTCCTTATTTTATAGTAAACGGCCTCCCCGTAGGACTAACCGGATTGCTGATTGCTTCGATATTTGCTGCAGGCATGAGCACGGTTTCTACCAGTATTAACAGTACAGCTACCATCGTTCTTACCGATTATTACCAGAAATATTTCAATAAACACAACTCCGGCAACGATAAATCTTCCATGAAAGTGTTATACTCTGCATCGGTTATTTTCGGGGTGTTGGGGATAATCATTTCCCTATCGCTCGTAGGGGTTGAAAGTGTGCTGGATGCCTGGTGGTCGCTGGCCTCCATCTTTAGCGGCGGTATGCTGGGGCTCTTCCTGCTGGCTTTTCTTTCCCGCAAGGTGCGAAACATTGATGCTGCCATCGGGGTAATTGTCGGCGTACTCGTTATTGTTTGGATGAGCCTCTCGCCACTTTATTTTACAGAAGGGAAACTGCTGGCTTTCAAAAGCCCGTTCCACAGTAACCTGACCATTGTTTTCGGCACAATGGCTATTTTCCTGGTAGGTTTTTTATCGTTCAAACTGGCAAAAAAGAAATAAACATCAAAGTACTCTAAAATGAAACAGATAACATTTATACTTACATTATTCTTTGTCGCTTCGCTTTCTGCGCAGTCGCCCTACCAGGGAAACCAGGCCATTGTAAAGTCAGAATTTATTTATGCAAAAGACGATGTACTATTCCCGAGTTGCCATGCCTCCACCCTTGCTGAAACCAAAAACGGACTGATTGCAGCCTGGTTTGGCGGCACACACGAGAAAAATCCCGATGTGGGGATTTGGGTAAGCCGTTTTGAAAACGGGAAATGGACAATTCCGGTGGAAGTTGCCAACGGCGTTCAACACAAAACATTACGTTACCCCACCTGGAACCCGGTGCTGTTTAATTACGGCGACGAGATCATACTTTTTTACAAAGACGGCCCCAGCCCCCGCGAATGGTGGGGAGAATATGTTACTTCAAAAGACGAAGGAAAAACCTGGTCACAATCCATTCGTTTACCCGAAGAAATTGCCGGACCGATAAAAAACAAACCCATTCTTCTTTCCAACGGCGATCTGCTTTGCCCGTCTAGCACCGAAGACAACGGCTGGCAAATACATATGGAAATAACCCCCGACCGCGGAAAAACCTGGGAACGTACGCCCCCGTTGAACGATGGGGAAAAATACAAGGTGATCCAACCGGCAATCCTCATTCATCCGGATGGAAAATTACAGGCGCTTTGCCGGAGCGGGAACAAAAAGGTGATCACCACCTGGTCGGACGACAATGGCAGAACCTGGACGGAACCGGAACCGATAGATGTCCCGATCCCCAATTCGGGCATTGATGCCGTGACACTAAAAGACGGAAGGTTTGTGCTGATTTACAACCACATTACTCCAGGTGAATCGTGGGGCGACCGCAACATCCTGAACATGGCAGTTTCAAACGACGGGATACATTGGGACGCAGGTGTTTTATTAGAAAACGACCCCGACAAAGAAGGAGAGTACTCCTACCCTGCCGTTATTCAAACCAGCGACGGAATGGTTCATGTAACTTACACCTGGAACCGGAAACTGGTAAAACATGTTGTTATCGATCCTGCAAAAATAAAAGTACGCCCGTTCAAAAACGGCAACTGGCCTTCGGAATAAATTATTAACGGAACCGGTAAAATCTAAAAATCAGAAAAATGCAAATCCGGAATAAATACCTCACATTCATTTTTATCACCTTACTTTTTCATCCGGGCAGTGCACAGAACAACGATTCCGGTGATTTGGTGCGCATCCGGTACAACCAGCCGGGTATGCACACCCACCTTGGCGTGGGGCTCTGGGCCTGGCCTTTCCCGGTTGACTACGACAACGACGGCGACCTGGATTTGCTGGTAAACTGTCCTGACAAACCGTTTAACGGACTTTGGTTTTTCGAGAACACTTCAGGAGGTAAAAACCCGGTTTTGAAAGCGCCGGTAAAGCTGGCCGAAAGTCAGAAAAACCTTCAAATAACAAAGGTTAACGGACAATACAGCGTAATGACACCTGGAATTATTTATCCCAACTTTTTAAAAACATTTTATGCCGAACCCGACACGTTGTTTACGGAAGATTTTTACAAACCACTACTAAAAAAAGCCCGCTTTAATTTGTGGCGACAGGTAGATTATGACGGCGATGGCGACCTGGATATTGCGATTGCCATTGACGATTGGAGCGAATACGGCTGGGACAACGCTTTCAATGAAAAAGGTGAGTGGACAAATGGCCCGCTCCATGCAAAAATTTATTGGGTGGAACAAACTTCTCCGGGGGTTTACAACAGTCCGGTAGTGTTAAAAGCCAACGGCGAAGAAATTGACAATTTCGGAATTTCGGGAGCTGTTTTTGAAGATTTTGACGGCGATGGCGATCTCGACCTCATCATCAGCGAATTTGTTGACCGGCTTACCTGGTTCGAAAACACCGGGACCCGAAAAGCGCCCGAATATGCCAAAGGTAAATACATCAAAATAAACGGAGAAGTTCTGCACCTCGATCTTGAGATGGTGGTTCCGTCGGCAGCCGACTGGGACGGCGACGGATTAACCGATCTGATTGTGGGGATTGAAGACGGCCGTGTGGTTTTTATGAAAAACACCGGGAAGAAAAACACGGACGGCATTGTTTTTAAAGCGCCCGAATATTTACAACAGGAAGCTCAATATCTAAAATTCGGGGCGCTGGTTACTCCTTATTCAGTTGACTGGGATGCCGATGGCGACGAAGACCTGATTTGCGGAAATACCGCCGGGTACATTGGGTTTATTGAAAACATTGGAAACGGAGATTTCCTGAAATGGGCAAAACCGGTTTACCTGAAAGCAAATGGAAAAACCATTTTGATCCAGGCCGGGGAAAACGGTTCAATTCAGGGGCCTGCCGAACGCAAATGGGGTTACACCACTCTATCGGTGGTAGATTGGGACGGTGATGGTTTGCCCGACATTGTTTACAATTCCATCTGGGGGAAGATTGAATGGTTCAAAAACATTGGAAAAAAAGGTAAACCGAAATTGGCTGCATCGCAGGCCATTGAAGTGGAATGGCAGGAAAATAAGCCAAAACCGGTGTGGAACTGGTGGAACCCGGAAGGAAATAACCTGGTAACACAATGGCGCACCACTCCGCTGGGCTACGACTGGAACAACGACGGGCTGATGGACCTGATTATGCTCGACCACGAAGGCTACCTGGCCTTTTGGGAACGGTACAGTGAAAACGGGATTTTAAAACTCAAACCCTGCAAACGCATTTTTACAGGCGAAAGTAAAACCGGCTTTTCCAATCAGTTTGAAAACGATGCCGACGGCTTGCTCCGCCTGAACACCAAAACCGCCGGAGGATCGGGACGACGGAAAGTATGTATTGCAGACTGGGACCGCGACGGGAAACCCGACATCCTGGTAAACACCGAAAACGTCAATTTCCTTCGGAACAAAGGAGAGAAAAACGGTCTTACCATTTTGGAAGACATGGGGCCACTCAGTAAAACCCGGCTGGCAGGGCATTCAACATCGCCCACAATTGTTGACTGGGATAAAAACGGAGTACCCGACCTGCTTATTGGGGCAGAAGACGGGCACTTCTATTTCTTGAAAAACAATAATTGATATTCTAAAAGTAACAAAATATGAAGTTGGAAATTCCCTTTCAGAAAAGTATGAACCTGATTTTCAGTTACAGTTTTTTGTTCATCATTCTTTTCAATTTTGAAAAAGTAAATGCACAGGACAAAACCAGCAATGCAGAAAAGCTGGGATTTCAGAAAGGAAAGAAAATATTATTGCTGCATTGCGATGATGCGGGAATGTGTGAAGAAGCAAATATTGCGGTTCAAAGCTACGTACTAAAAGGCGATATTAATTCGGCCGCGGTAATGATGCCCTGCCCCAATGCACAAGAAATGGTGGAGTGGGCCGTCAAACACCCGCAAGCCGACATTGGTGTTCACCTGACGTTGACTTCGGAATGGAAGAACTACCGCTGGGGACCGTTGACCAATGCCGCAAAAGTTCCCGGGCTGATTGATCTACAGGGAAAATTATGGCCCGAGGTACCGGAGGTGGTCATGCACGCTTCTGCCAAAGAAGTGGAGACTGAAATCCGCGCACAGATTGATAAAATGATCGAGCTGGGACATCGTCCGTCGCACATCGACACACACATGGGGACTTTGTACGGATCAGCCGATTATGTGCGTGTTTTTATGAAGATAGCCGAAGAATACAACATTCCGGCCAATGCAATTGATTTGTCGAACCCCGAAGTAGCGGAATATTACAAAAATGTTGGCTATCCGGTTACCGACGAAGTGATCAGACTGATCGATGACTACAGCCTGCCGAAACTCGACAATTTCACGAGCGTACCCAATGGAAAAACATACGAAGAGAAACGTGACAACTTTTTCAAACTGGTTCAATCACTGAAACCGGGACTTACCGAAATAATTTTTCATCCGTCAATTGTTACTGAAAACATGAAAAGCATTACCAACTCGTGGCAGCAACGCGGTTGGGAAGCTGAAATGTTCTCCGATCCGGTAGTGAAACAATTTTTTATCGATAACAACATCGAACTCACCAACTGGACCGAAATCATGAAAAGATTCAACTCAGGAAAGTAACCCAATGGTGACAATGCTTTCAATTTGTTGTATTAATACCTTCTTGGTTACTGCGGGGGCGCGGAATGTAGCTTCTATTTAATGCGGTACTCCGATTTTGTATTTCTCGGTAAAATAGCGGTTAATCAATGCTTCGGAGTCCACAAAATAATGGTCGCCGTGCGTGCTGAAATAGCTAAGGTCATCGCCGGGTTTCACTTCTGACTTTGGAATTACCAGGTTGGGGCATCCCTGGTTTTCCTCACCCACCAATTCAACCAATCCTTTTCGCGGACGTTCAAAATCAATATATATTACTTCCAACTCATCTTTTAGCTGTGGATAGTAATTGAGCACTCCCAGAATATGCGCTGATTGCGGACAATAATACAGCGTATTTTTGTTGAGCGTTTTATCCGTAAAACCGGGTTTAAGTAAAAATAACTTTGCCATTGTTTGTTCTTTTATTTCAGTTAGTAGTTACAATAACAAAGCGGTGAGTGGAATCGTTCGGGGTAATCCGTAAAATCTATCATTCACGTTTATTTGGATTTTTATTGAAATAAAAACAGCCTTCAGTATAAAAAGAAGACCGTTTTGATATTGACACAAAAATAAGAGCCCTTATTTTTTATCCATTCTTTTTACACGAAGTTCCCGGCGACAAATCCCTATTTTATTTTTCCGGCATTAACTACTACGTGCTTTATTGATTTTTGATTTTCGCCGGTGCGCGACGAATAGGTGATGTGCAAAAGTCCGTCAGAAGTCTGAATCAGACAGGGATACGAAAAGCTTCCGCCGCTTTCTTTTGCACCACTTTCGAGGTATTCCTTCCATTTCCAGGTTTTACCTTCATCGTCCGATAACATTAAAACAAGGCGGTAGCGCCCGTCGTCAATATCGTTACCCGCAAAAGCCCAACGCCCGTCGGCAAGCCTGAGCAATTCTACGCTGGCTGTGTTTGGAATATCGGTTTTTACCGAGTAATCCCAGCTTTCACCCTTGTCGTGCGAAATGCTTTTTTGTACCCGTCCGGGTGCATCGCCACTGTCGCGCATGTAAGCCACAATGTCGCCGTTTTTGCGTTGTGCCAGCGCCGGTTGAATGGGACCGCGCCCGACAATCGGTTTCGAAGGCCACCAGCTTTCACCGTTGTCGTCAGAAAGTGCACAAATAGAAAGATTGTAGCCATCCGAATACAAAGGCAAAATAATACGGCCGTTATCAAGAATGAGTGGCTTGATCCGTGTCATCCAGCCAATGCTGCGGTTTACTTTGTTTTTTGCCGCTTCCACAATCAACTCGTCATACTTTGGCGCATACTCTGACCAACCGTGATGAAGTGGCGGCATTTCCTGAAATTTTTGACTGATTTCCTGTACAAATTCGTCGCCGGGTTTTAACAAAACATTGTCCTGCCACTGCCATTTGGGCGCTCCCGGCTGGTTGTAGTCGGTAGTGGTACGGGTACGCAAAATGGAGCCTTCCCACTGGTTTCCCTGCACGGCGATCCACACCAGGAAAAGCTTGTTTTTGCTGTTCAGAAAAAGTACGGGGTTACAGTCGGGCAACCCGGGAGTATCTGCCATTACGAAAGGAGCGCTCCATTGCTTTTTACCTTTTTCGAGACGGGCGCCCATAATCCGCACATCGTCGGAATTACGCTCGCCACTCCCCTGAAACCAGCAGGCTAACAAATCACCGTTGGGCAATGCCACTAGGCTGCTTCCATGCGCATGTTCCGGCTGTGCTGCAAATATCAACTCTTCTTTTACAATGGATTGATGGCTGTTTTTTGGTTGTGCCGATACTTCCAACCCGATCAGTAAAAGCAGGAGTATGATCAGTTTATTCTTCATGGTTTATTTTTTAAGAATAAGCGAATCTATTATTTTTCCTTCTGAATTTACTGCAGAATACGATAGTTCGTTCGGCCCGAACTTCATGTACTGATAATACTGGCCGTCGGCTTTTCGCACAGCAGCATAAGGCTCATCCGTCATTTCGCGGGTTCGCGACGGAATTCCGATGGAAATAATATAAGCCGTTCCGTTTTTGTAAGAATCAACCACCTGTCCGCCATTCATGGGATTGGAACGCATGTAATAGTGAATGTGCCCGCCAAAAACCATGTCAACATGGTACTTATCAAACAGCGGCACCCAGAGTTTCCGGATGTTTAAATAGGGCTCTTCCCAATTGTACGGCGGAAAATGAAACATGGCTAGTTTCCAGGTGGATGTTGAATTTTTTAGTTGTTGCTCAATCCAATCGGTTTGCAACTCGTCTTTTGAGGTGGCGTCAATCATTAGAAAAAGGACATTATTATAATTGAAAGCGTAGGTATGCTCCGGAATAATCCCTTCAGGGCCGTTTTTGGGGTAGCTGAACAATTGTTCGTACATCAGGGCTCCCAGCCCGCTCCGGTTGTCATGGTTTCCAAAAACATTCATAAACGGGCGTTGCGAAATAATATCTGCCGAATACTGAAACACTTCATCCCATTGGTCGCGGTGCAGACCATCGCTCACCAAATCGCCGGCCACCGAAACAAACGAAACATCAGGATGCTGCAGAAATGCAACATTGGCAAGTTTTCCCCATTCGGGTGAATAATGAATATCGCCAAACCAAAGCCACGAAAACGTATCGTTTGTTGTTTCAGTAGAAAAAGTTTGTTTGTCTGTCCATTCTTTTTGCGGAACAATACGATACTCATATTCAGTGCCCGGTTTCAGTTGGCTTAAATGTGCTGTAAAACGGTGAACCAAACGGTCATTCATCAGTAAAAGATCGTCCATTGCATATTTTTCAGCATCCACCTCACTGAATGGTTCAGTACCTTTTTCACGATATTGAACTATGCCATTGTCGATACCGGAATTGGTGCGCCACTGAATATCAATAGTCGTAGCCGGGTCGTCGCTCCAAGTCAGCATCACCTGATCGGGCTGACCGGAAGAAGGAAATTTTGTGGTTCGAAAAGCATGTACCAGGTGCGACTCGGTCCCTCGGCCTCGAACAGTTGTCAGTAGTTTTTGGCCTTTTAATTCGGCAGGTACATTTTCAAGAACCAGCTCGTCCCAGTCGTGGTACGTAAATGAACCGTTATCAAGAATTCCAACATACTGATTGGACGGGAAAAAGTTGCTGAGTTCCGGTTTATCCGTTTTATTTTGCGGCGCCACTGCTACAAAATAATGCAGCGAATAATTCTCAAAGCCGTTTATCCCCAAACCAACAGTTCCCGCATCAAACGACTTTTGCCACACTTCGTAAGAGGTCATTTCGTTGTTCAGCGTCAGCGTTGTTTTTGTAAACCCGTCGCTAATCAGCCAAAATGGAATAATCTCCTGTTTGGCGCTCCGCATAACCGACACAACCACCGGGACATCCACATCAAACATCCAGTGGTGGGTGGCCAGTACTTCCAGTTCATCATCGGAAAACAATTTAAAAGCCTCACCATACGTAATTGCTGCTAGTTCATCCTGTGTTTTGGTTTCGTAGAGTCGGGTGATTTTTTCATCCATCAGGTCTTTCACCATTCGCCTGTCAACCTGTTTTTGTTGACAACCAAACAAGGTTAAAACCATCACAAGAATGGCTAAAACCTGTTTGATATTTTGATTTAATGATCGGCACATTTCTGATTTTTTATGCTTTCTGTTTTGTTTCATTGACAAACTTGTATTAGCTCTATTACATGTGTGTATCTTACAAAGTAATGGAGTTGAAACACACAAGACTTCTGGTATTTTACTCAAAATCTATTGTTTCTTGACAATTCATCAGGGAATAAAAACAAAGGCGTATTGGGTCAACACCACGAATACGCCTTTTTACTACACTTTTCTGAGTATAAATAACTTTGATATTATTTTGACAACGGCTCACTGATTACGCCCAGATAACGTCCGATCCAGTAAGGTAATAGCCAAATGTCGCCGGCACTGTTTTCTGACCGGCCATCGCTGCCACCATCCAAACCAAAGCGGTTGGCATTGTGGCGCGAAATTCTTAGTTCATCGGGTGGAAGCACTTCCGCCGTACTTTGTTCCCTGAAATTTTCGGGGATAACCTGAATATCTTTACGCTGGCTGTTTTTTACGGTCCAGTTGATCAGGTCAAGCGGATACTCGCGCAGGTACCAGGCTGCATTGTCGAAATCGTAATCTCCATTCCCGACCAGGGCCGTCATAATGTTCCACAAACCTTCTTTCTCGGGGCGTTCCGCTTCCCAGTGGTCAACGATCGCCTCCTTGTATTTTGCCTTTAACTCATCATTAAAAGCATAACGATACAAACCCCAATAGCCGCAGAAGTACATTTCATCGTCGGAGTGGTTCCACGATTCTGACAACATTTTGCTCCAGTCGTCGGCATCTTCAGCAGCCTTTCCTATTTTACTCATTGGCCGCATCAGGTTTTCAAGGTAACCATAGTTGTCCATCAGGTCGAAAGCCGCTTTTTTGTATTTCTCTTTTCCGGTGAAATGATACGCGGTTTGCAACATGGCAATATAATTTGAAGAATTGATCTTGCGGTCGCCAACCCCTTTCGGACGGGCATTTACATACTCCGGGTTCCATTTCCCCCAAAGCGTTGGCTCGCCGTTCCAGTCAACCAGGTAATAATTGTGTTTCAAGGTATGCGACATCAGGGTGTCAATCAGCACAATTGCTTTATTTTTTAATTCGGGCACATCCACCAGTTCGGCAATGGCGCCAAAAGCAAAAATATGCCCGATGGCCTCGTCGCTGCTAGTGGTCGATTTCCAGTCCCACTCGGGGTCTTCTGCCCGGAGCCAGGGCTTATCGTGGTATTTGTAGCCCCGGCGTTCAAACGAGCGCGACGGAAAACCCGGTACCGGATTGATTGAATACAAGCGTTCCATGGCCTTCATCGACCCGCGGATATTTTGCAACGCTTCATCCGATTTTGTAACCGCATAACGAAACACTTCACCGGCCAGGTACATGGTAGTCCACAAGCCGTCGTTATCCGAGGTTTCGAGACTTCCGGTAGTAACATCGCCGTCGGTCATTCCGGAAATAGTGGCATTAAACCCAAGACGAATATGGCGGGCACGTACCTGTTTTTCGTAGTACATGGCTTTATCATAAAGTGACATTTCCTCTCGGCAAATCTGCCCAAGGCCGTGATTTGTAAGAATTAGAACCGAATTGTCAGGCCCTTTGGCCATATCAATTACCTTATCCGACGGCAGCCAGCGTTTAGAGGCGTAATAATCGTATTTTCCCAGATCGTTTAACTTAAAAGCGCCCCAGGTTGAGCCAAACCAAAGATTGCCATTAATGTTTTTTACACGGGTGATTTCGGTCCAGGGCAAATCCTTTTTTGTTTCATCACGCTGGCGGGTTTTGGCATCAACCGTAAAATAACCGTCGGATGTACCCACCACCAAAAGGTTCTTCCACACATCGATGGCTGTAAGTGATGATTGTTTAACAACCATTTCTATTTTTTTACTATCCGGCTGAAAAACCTGAATGAAATTTTCTCCCCGCATCCAAAACTGATTGTTGGCTGCATCGTAAACCATTTCTTTTATCAGGTCGGCAGCTTCGCCTTCCCATAAACTTCCTTCTTTATTTAATAGCTCTAACTTTTTACCATCTGAAATAAGAAAGGTAAAATCTTTTCCGGCGGTAAGTATTCGGGCTTCCGATATGTTGTGACGGGTATAAAGTGCTCCGGCCCAGGCGTTACTTAACACCGCTTTGTCATCAACATAAACCAACTGATCCTGATAATTCACCACCGCCCGGATTCCTTTGTCGGAAGTTGGTTGATACTGCACATCGTTCACCAAAGTTCCGGGGAAAAGCATCTCACCTGCCCTCGGACGAAGCAGTCCGTGTGATGAAATTACCTGAATGTACCCGTTGCGGTCGGAGGCCACCTGTAACAAATCGTTCCTTTCGTTACCGTAATTGAATTTTATGCTGTATTCCTGCACAAAAGGCTTATCCTGAATCGGGGCATTTCCATTATTCTGCCCCCTAACAGCAACGGCACTACTCAGTACAATTAACAGCAATATCATGCCAAGTCTGACTTTTAAGCTCATCATATTTCTTTCAACTTTTAAATTATTTTCTCTCTTTTTACTGAATTCCGGCGTTCAATTTTTCCGAATCGATTTCCATTATAAAAATCTGCATAAACGCCTTTTCTTCCCCGGTTTCGGTAGCACCGGGCACATCCATATTGTAAGCCAGCATTTCTCCGCTGCGCGACACCACAAGTTGCGAACGCAATTGCTGGTCGTTAGTCAGCATCACTGTTTTACCAAAATCAGCTCCTTCACGGGCACAGGAAGCCACAATGTTTCCATTTACCACAGAAAAAACCCATTCATCCGACGGGTGCCAGCGAACAAAAGCAGCATCCGACTCAAAACGGGTCACTTGCTTGGGATGCAACGTGGATTTCTTTTCAAGATCACTCCCCAAAGCATTCATGATATTTACCTGGGCAACACCCTTTTCATCGTTCATTAAAAAAGCAATCATTTGTCCGTCAAACGAACCACGTACAATTCTGGAAACTCCGCCTTTGTGCGTCAACCTTCTGACAATAATTCCTTTGGGCGGCTCCGGATAATGGTCTGCATCACCCGAAACGGCAGTGGTTATATCCACCGAATCCGGGATTTCAGCCACAAAAAGATCGTTTTGATAATCTACTCCGTTTTCGGAACGCACCAGCCCGACAAAAGCCCGCATTTTACCATCGGTATCCACCCACGAATCGCCATAAGCTTTTTCAATTTCACCGGCATTGGAAGTTCCTTTTTTTACAGGCTTAACAAGAATTGCAAAATAATGGGTGCAACCCTGCGGCGCCTGGGGGTGGGGAACCATGTACCCGATGGTACGGTCGTAATCCGGCAGTAAAAAATCGTCGTAAGTAAAACCAATGCGCCTGCCATTGCGGGTATATTCGTGGCGGTGTGTGCCACCACGTTGCGCGCCGGGAGTGGTTGGACTGTTAACCGCCACATCGCGCATATCCACACGGGTTATGTGCCCTTCGCCACCGGCGCTTACTTCCACCCCGCTCCGGTTTCGGATACCATAAAAACCACGTTGCGGAACCTCATTTAGCAAAGGACCGTGGATAAAAATCACCTTGTCGTCAAAAGGATGGTACGAAACGGCGGCAACACCGGGCGCCGCCTGCTCGCCAGTAACAGATTCAGGAGCGTAAAGCACCGTTTCTTTTCTGCTAAAAACCCCGATTTTTTCGATGGACTGGCAATTGGCCAAATCAAAATTATAAACCGTCCCGCGCGTATCGTAACACAGGAAACTGTCGTTGGGCGAAAAGTTATCGTTGTTGTCCAAGGCGTGGTTTTTGGGCGAGAATGAAATTTGCTTTTCCTTCATAAAAATTCGTTTGTTGTGTTTTTCAGAACCCGGATGATTGCAGGCCGCCAGCACCAATGTAAAAAGCAAAGTTAGCAGGTATCCGGGGTTTAACCTGCCGTATTTTTGTAAATCGAGTATTCCGCCCATTGAAACCATTTTTAAAAGAAAGGAAACAGACAGAAAATTCTGCCTGTTTCGCTAACCTAACTAAATTTAAATTCTATGCGAAAAAAACTATTTCCTAATCCACATTTTAGCTGATGCTATGTCTTTTCCGCCCAAAGTGGCAACAGCAGCATCGTAATTTTCTTTATTATTGCTCGATTCGTTTAAAGGATAAACAAACCGTTGCGGAAAATCGTAAACCGAAAATGATTTGGCAACCGGTATAACAAACGAAGGCCTTCCGGTCCTTAACACCTCGGTAAAAGCTTCGGTATGATCGACTAACAAAAGGGCAAACCATTTTTGCAAGGCAATTTTTTCAAGATCGTCCGTTCCGTTCAGGGCAACACCCGCTTTTGCACAATAGGCATCATAGTCTTCGATTATTTGATCTGAACCGATGTGGCTTTCAGGTTTTGTTCCATCTGCAATCTGCCACCTTTCAAAAGAAAGTTTTATCCCTTTGTTGTAATAATCTGTTACATTTCCTGATGATATCCATCCTTTTTGACGGGCTTCGGCAAGTAAAAACATCATTTCACCTGACTCCATCATAACCGCCCTTAACGAACTGTTGGTTGTTTCTGAAATTAATTTCGACAGGCCGGTAATACGGCGGTTGTCGTAAAAACCATTACCCCCGGGCAAACCTGTACCTACATATTGATTGTCGAGATTTATTGGATTTGGAGCACCAAACCACATTGCATCGTTTACATAAGGAACGGTGATAATGCCACCATCCAGGTTACGCCCCTGGCTGACCATATCTTCGGCATTGTACTTTGAGGCCGGATCGTGGTTAATGCTGTATGTATAACCATTTATCTTAACTTCTACCGTATCCAATTTAGTTTTATCAGACAAAGGGGTAAGGGCCGGGGCAAAAAGAACATACAAGCGCGGGTCGTCTAATGCAACCAACTGGTCAATCAGGTATTTTGTGGGTTTTTGTTCGGTGAAATCATTCCCGCTCCCCCAGTTGGTTTGCAAATACCATGATTCGGAATCAACATTGCCTGAAAAATCGAGAGAAGCATTATCTGCAACACTCATCATATAGTTATTTCCGCTTGCAATTGCCTGCATTTCGGGAGCAAGATCACGCCCGGCACTTTTAAAAGCTTCGTAAGAGTGCACCATTAAACGAAATTTCAGGGAGTTGGCAAATTTCAGCCATTTGGTTTTATCGCCTGCAAAAAGTACGTCATGATCGGCGGGTATCCCGGTACTGCTCCCATCGGAAAGGATACTGACGGCTTCGTCTAACAGGTCAAACATGGTTTCATAAATTTCTTTCTGGGAATCAAATTTTGGAAAAAGGTTCCCCTCGCGCCCCATCACTGCTTCGCTAAACGGGATATCGCCATATTTTTCGGTTAAATATGCGCCAACCACACATTTTAAGATATTAGCGGCTGCAACATTCGCCAAATTTCCTTCGTTTTCAGCCAGTGTAGCGAGTGCCGCTAAGGTGCGAAATTGTGAATTGTAAGGATTGCTGCCCAAGAATGACCAATCCGTTGGCACATTTGTATAAAACCCGGCAATTTGATCTCCGGAGTAACAATCCAGAAAATACAAATCACATTGTTGTGTTGATTCTTCCTTTACCGAAGAACCATAAGTTTTGGCAACGTTTACGATGGCAGTAGTTAACTGGTACCTGGAATAGGTAAAGTAATTGACATCAAAAGAGGTCTGTCTTTCATCTATCCGCAATTGGTCGGTACAGGACACCCCCAGGACCACCATTACAAATACGGTAAAATATGCTATTAACTTCTTCATAGTTTTAATATTATTTTGTTTCATTGTTATAGTTCATTAAAAGTTAAATCCAACTTTTAATCCCATAGTACGAAGGGGCGGACGTCCGAAATAAGCTACCCCCACTCCTTTAACTCCATCATGAAAAGCAGTTTCCGGATCTTCGTTCATGCTATTTTTTGCCCAGAACATAACATTCTTTGCAAAAGTAGTTATGTACAGATCCTGAATATGTATTTTACTAAGTAAGGCCCTGTTAAAATTATAAGTGAGGTTTATTTCCTTTATTTTAAAAGATGTTGCACTGTGTGTCCTGAATTGGGCGCCTGACCATAATTCGCTTCCTTCCATTGCGTAAGGATTTAGATAGATGGTTTTTAAGGGGTCGTCGCCGTTCCTGATATAAGCCTCGTCAGGCAGGTTCAGCTTGTCTTCGCCTTCCAGCCCTGACAGATCGTAGTTGGGATCAATATAAACCGCGTTGTAATAACCAAAATACCTTGGATCTCCGTTGTACATGCTCATAATACTTTGCATGGCTTCGTGCCAGTATTCAAATCCGTCGCCGGTAAACATGTCTTCTTTGTTTGGCATGCTTGGTAAACCACCTGCCCAACGTCCACCGGTCCAGTATTCGTTGTATTTACCTCCATAAACCTCTTTCATATTGAGCATTCCGTCATCAATCATAATCTTCTGGGTTTCAGAAACAAACACACCGCCAAATCTCAAACTGGATACGATATTAAGGTTCCAGTTTTTGTATTTCAGATCGGTGTTAAAGCTCATAATTGCATCGGGGTTTACATTTCCCAGGTAACCATATTTTCTCACATGATCGGTTGTCCCGATTGCCTCTTCTATAATACCGTCCTGGCCAAACAGCATCATTCCTTTGTATTTACCGCTCTGGATACGCGGGATGGGGTTTTCGGCATATAAATCGCCTACTTTTGAACCTTTGAAAAGAGACATCATAGTGGAAGCTTCATAACCGTAGAATTTTTCGGAGAAGCGATCGTCCAATTCTTTGATAACCGATTTAAATGTTGTGAAATTTCCGGTTAAACTCCAGGTCCAGTCTTTTGTATGAACTGGAACCACTGTAATGGAGGCTTCAATACCTTTAGATTCAACAGCCCCCATATTTGTTAACACCGAGCTAAAACCCGAGGATGTTACCACCGGAAGATTTTGTATCTGATTGATATGATCCTTGGAATAGGCGGTAAACTCACCAAAAATTCTGTTTTCGAACAAACCGAAATCAACACCAATTTCTTTTGTTTTATTAAGTTCCGGCTCAATGTTCGCATCAATAAGTGTTCCGCCAACGGTTCCCATGGCAATTCCGTTCCATGAACCTCCGATTCCATAAGAATCCAGGTTAGGAGGATTACCGATACCATAACCGGTTTCGGCATAACCACCCCTTAATTTGAGAAGGTTAATCGTACTTCCAAAGTCAAATGTTTCAGAAGCAATCCAGCTCAAAGAAACTCCGGGATAAAAGTGATGATCCTTTTCATGATCCAACACACCAACCCAGTCATTACGTCCTGATAATTCGAGATAAACCATGCTTTGCCAGCCGATGGATGCAGTTGCATACGCACCGTACGACCGGGAAGCATATCCCCTGCTGAAAGAAGCATTCTGTCGTACAGTTAAAGGTAACGAGTTATAAGTAAACGAATTGGGAGTTGTTAAATTATCGCCTCCAAAACCGGAACTGTTTGATTCTCCGAAATTATAGGAGAAACCTCCTAAGGCATCAATCGAAAATTTATCATCTAAAAAATAATTGGAATAAGCCAACAATACGTCGGAGTTAATACTTAAATTATTAGATAGCTCCATATAATACTGGCCGCCTTCTTTTCTTTCGGCACCCCAGGGAGATTTAAACTCAAAAGCAAAATTTTCGTGGTTTAAGCCTGAACGTAAAGTCAGTGTAAGAGGTTTTACAATCTGATAATCCAATTGCATTTTACCAAAAATCACATTTTTAGAATAGGTTCTGATAATTTCTTCGGCGGCAAAATAAGGACCGTTTTTCCCAATAGCCTTGTCGTAACCCGAACTGTTTATTCGGCTCAAACGGTCTTCCCCCGGATTTTTCAGATAAGGTGTGTTCTGAACCACGCCTTCCCAACCGGAATACCACCGGTCTGCTTCTTTCCAGACTGACATTTTAGGCATATTGACAGGCATTGACATGGCATGGGCAAGCGGGTTATCCTGTCTCTTATCCTGGGTATGAGACTGGTTAGGGACAAAAGTACGCGAATAAGAAGCCTGTGATGAGATAGTTACCTTATCCGTAATTTTATAAAGTGCATCAAACGAAATATTATTACGAATGGTTTTATTACTCGGAATTACGTCTTTATAAGTCATATTCCCAAAATTGGCCCTGTAATTTCCTTTATCATAATTTCCGGTAACAGCCACGTTATTATCCGTCATGATACCTGTTTGCAGAAAAGCTTTTAAAGGGTCCTGGTCGCCACGGACTTCAAGTATGGAGTTTTCCCATTGCTGGGTTACTATGTTCCAGCGCGGAATGGCTACATTGTTGTTCTGTGTATCATCAATCGCCCAACCCAAGCCTTTTTTATCTTCGGTAAGCGGCTCTCCTTCTTCTCCCCCCTGAAAAAAGGACCTGTTAACTGGAGGAGTACTATAAGCCTGATCGAATGACAGCGAACTATTTACTGATACACCAATGCCTTTTTTAGCACCGGCACCTGATTTTGTAGTGATTAAAATTACACCGTTACCTGCTCTGGAGCCATAAAGTGCAGCAGCGCTGGCACCCTTTAAAATAGAAATACTCTCAATGTCGTCGGGATTAATCGATGACATGTAGTTACCCACATCGATACTCTGAGTTGTATTTACCTTGTTTGTACTTACCACTACCCCGTTAACTACGATTAATGGCTGAGTTTCATTGTTTACATTTCGGTTGCCATTAGCAATACCAGCCAGCGAAGTTGCCCCACGTATGTTAAACATTACCGATGAAGTTGGGGAAGAAGTAACGCTGTTCATCTGTACCCCTGTAATTTTCCCTTCCAACGATTTTAAGGCATTGGAGGTACCACTTGCTTCCAATTCTTCGCTGCCGACAGAAGAAATGTTATAACCCAGTGCTTTTCTATCTTTTTTCATCCCCAGCGCAGTTACCACTACCTCGTCAACACCAATCGCCGACATTTGTAAGGTAACATTAACCGTAACCCGTCCGTCAACCGCAACTTCCTGTGTTCTCATTCCAACAAATGAAAACACAAGTGTTGCATCAGCAGGTACGCTATTTAATGAGTACTTACCATCAATATCGGTAATAACCCCGGTAGCTGTACCTTTAATTAAAATAGAAACTCCGGGAAGTAGTTCTCCATCTTCGCCGGACACTGTTCCACTTACATTGACCTGTGAGAATGCGGTAAAACATATCACAGCAGACAAGGCAGTTAACAGCATTTTTTGAATACTTCTTTTCATACCAAAAGTTTTAGTTTAATTTCATAACAGATAAAAGAATCTTAATTTATAATTCAAGTTTCAAAAAATACTGCTACAATAACTTCCGGAATTTTACTCATTATGCATTATATTTTAACCCACAAAATGGCATACACCCTCCAGCTATAAGTATAAGTGTTAAAATACAATTAATGAACGATTAATTATTCATTAAAAAATATATGTAAAAATAAATGGAGATCCAATGGAGGAGAAACTGGGAGGATAACAACGATTTTTTTCAAAATAATTCAGGGAGAAGACCGGATGCAGCGTTTACACCCGGTCAATTTCATTATTTCATCAATTATTCTTTGGCAAACTCATCTGCCAGACGATTAATTTCTTCGTCACTCAAATTTTTGGATGCCACGACCAAACGATATTTAAACACCGTGGATTCTCCTTTTTTTAAGGCATAATTTAATTCCTGTTTACCATCAGAAAATATTTTTTGTCCCAGCGGATTGGCTGAAAACAATCCATATCCCCGTGCATGCCAGTAAGTAGGGTAACCAACATTTGAAGGATTATCGATAATTACCAGCGATACGTTTTCGCCGTTGATAATTCCTGAAAGCTTCATCCAGCGGCTCCGGGTTCCCCAAACATCTTCTCCTTCCACCCCGTCGGCACTGTGATAATTACCCGTAATATTGCTGTTATCCATACTTTCAACACGGGTAACTACTCCATGCGAATCAACCAGCTCGGTTGGTTTATCCGATGGAAGTTCAAGCTCACGGGCGACTCTTACCGCAAACATACCTTCTTTGTTATCATTAAAATGCACTTCATCGGCTACGGCGGTTAAAGTGGTAGTGCGGTCAATAATCCGCACGTCGGGCAAAGGTGCCAGAAAATCGAAATGGGTTGATTCATCCAAAAGAACCTGGTTATCCGGTGATTTCCATTCTGCTGTAGTTTCGAGCACAGCTTTTCCTTCGCCGCTTTCAGCTTTTTTAACCGATTGATGATAGATGGTTCCGTAACTTCCCCGGTTTTCTTCCGGAATTGCTTCGGAGTTGTTCCAAAAATCAAGCCCGTTCACATCGCCATAATTCAACCACACTCCCACATGATGCGGGTGATCGGCCCGGTCGCCGGCTTTTTCAGCTAAAGGAAAACTACGGGTGAGCATGTTTCCGGCGGGCGACATAAGCGGCCAAAGCGTCGGTTTCATAATGGTATTCGGATAAATATAGGAAGTGAATAATTTACCATTGATGGTAACTTCCACTTTCTGATTTGGCTGATCAACTTTGACCTCTATCATTTCTTTTTTCTCCTGGCATCCGTACATCGCAGAAACACTAAAAAAAAGGATCGTCAATATACTTATTGTTCGCATCTTCATAGGTTTTAATTTACAGGTTAAAGAATTCAAGACATTTCATCTAAACGTTTTCAGGAACTACGTACGGAGTCCTGTAATTTCTGCTCAGCATTAAATCGGCTTCGGGATCGTTTACAAAACGCTCGGCCTCCGGATTAAAAGTAAGTACACGGCCGGTGCGATAGGCTATATTACCCAAATGTGCCAAAGCTGACGAAAGATGTGCCGATTCAACCGGCGCATTTAAAATCGAACTGTCTTGCTTGCGAACGGCATCAATAAAATTTGCAAAATGTCCGTCGGTTCCACTGTCTCCACGCGCCATTCCCGATGCCTGCATTTGTCCGTCGCTACCCGATTTTCCGGGTTCATGATCTTTTCCGAGGTACGTTTTGTACTCGTTGTATCCATCGATCACCAGAATTCCTTTGTCGCCATAGAAAATATTTCCTACCGTTACTCCATCTTCGGTATTTGTACACCATGGCCTTACTTCAAACTGAATGATTTTATCTTCGTCAGGATAGTGGTAAACCGAGGTCAACACTTCGGGAGTTTCCTTGCAGTCGTTCCACAAAAATTTTCCACCCATAGAGGTAATTTTACTTGGCAAACCAACATCGAGCCCCCACATACACATATCTGTTTCGTGAATTCCCTGATTCCCCACATCGCCATTGCCATAATCCCAATGCCAGTGCCAGTTGTAATGAACAAGGTTTTCGGTAAATGGGCGCATGGGTGCAGGCCCGGTCCAAAGATCATAATCTACTCCTTCGGGAACCGGAGAAAAACCTTTATCGCCGATATCGCCACGCCAGCGAAATACCAGGCCGCGTGCCATATAAACCCTGCCAATGTATCCGTCGCGAAGCAACTGAACAGCTTCCTGAATGGCCGGAGAGCTCCTTAACTGCACTCCGTGCTGAACAATGCGGTTGTATTTACGGGCGGCTTCCACCATTTTACGCCCTTCCCACACATTGTGCGATCCCGGTTTTTCAACATAAACATCTTTTCCGGCCTGGCAAGCCCAGATTACGGCCAGCGAATGCCAGTGATTCGGGGTGGCGATGCTGATCACATCAATATCTTTGTCGTCCATTACCTGGCGGAGATCCTGAACCACCTTTACTTCCTTATCGTATTTTTCTTTAAAGTCTTTTGCTCTTTCACCTGCTACGTTCAAATCAGGATCACACAAAGTGGTAACCTGAACGTTTGGCTGATTCATAAAAGAGGAGATATGACTCTTGCCTCTTCCGTGAACACCTAGAACGGCTGCATTAATTCGATCGTTAGCACCAAATACGTTTGACGAAATTACTGTAGGAGCCACAATGGCACCTGCCCCGGTAACTGCACTTTTTTTAAGAAACTCTCTTCTTGATGATTTCATTTTATTTATTGGTTTATTGTGGATTTAGCTATAATAACATGCTATTATTTATTGCAATGTTCTGAAAAGTATGACCTTCGTTCTTTAATACATATCCGATGTTTGTTTATTTCGTTCCGTTAATCTTTGATACTGACCAAAATAAAACCGTTTACACAGAATTACTTCGTTAATATTGGACTTTACTTATGGAATTTTAACAGCCCCGAAAATCATCTGAAAAAACCAACAGAAAATACACATAAGTTAAGCCTCTAACAAAGAGCCAGTAATTTACTTATAAAACCAGAAAATCCAAAACAACTTTTGCAAAACAGCGAAACATGTATTGAATACAATTTTAAGGTAATGCGACAATAATCTATAAAAAAAAGGGCAACTATTTTGCATCCGGAAAACAAATAAGTACCACCCGATGACCGGCCTGAATCCCATCGGTTACTCAATCAACAATTTTTGTCACCCAACTTCGGCGCCTACTTAAATATCTGCTAAAAACCTGTATTCAATTGAATCTTTAATTAACCTCTTCGGGATCTATTAACATAAAATTGATTCAATATTTACATAAAATGATTTTACATAACATTGATGTTCTTGTTGTCATTTTCTTAACGTTTCCGGGTAAACAATTTTATTTCAAAGATCACAAATCTGACTTTTTCAGTCTAATGTTATATTAACATATTCTGAACGTTTATTTGCCATTAAATCCCATGGCAATGGCAAAATTCCATGTAATTCGACCAAATTTCCATAGGTTTTTTATCTGCTACCTTCTTAAATTTGAATAAAGCTGATTCGGAAAATGAAAATTAACGGAAAAAAAGTAACAGATTCCCTTCTATGTTGTAATCCAAATTTTGTTTTTAGTAATTTGCTAATTGTCAGCTATTTATAATTATTCAAAATAATACTTTCGGGCAATACAGAGCCAGCAGGTTTTCCTCTCCTGGT
>JBKEDN010000270.1:0-29932 GCA_047975435.1 Draconibacterium sp.
GAAGCTATCAACATACCGAGGAAAACTATTTTATCGCTTGATGCAACAAGCCGTAGATACAGCACCAGTTACATTTAATGATATTACAAAAACAACTTGACCCAAGGAGATAAGCAGTAAATTTTAATAAGATGAAAACAACATTCTTTTTATTTTTCCTAATAACAACAAGCTTCTCCCTGATGGCACAGGTAGAGTTTGTAGGACACAGAGGAGCTTCTTACCTGGCTCCTGAAAACACTGTTGCATCAGCCAAACTCGGATGGGAGCTGGGAGCTGATGGCGTTGAAATTGACATTTACCTGACACCAGACCAGCGGGTTGTGGTAATCCACGACAAAACTACCAAAAGGACAGCAGGGGCAGACTATGTGGTTTCGGAAACAAAATCAAAAAAACTCAGAAAGCTGGATGCCGGAACCTGGAAAGATGAAAAATATACCGGAGAAAAGATCCCCTTTGTGGAAGAAGTCCTGAAAGCTATTCCCGAAGACAAATATTTAGTTATCGAAATCAAAACCGGTACTGAAATCTTTCCAGCCTTACAAAAAGCGATCAAAAAATCAGGTAAGGTAAATCAGGTAAAATTTATTGCCTTTAACTGGGAAACTATCCTGATGGCTAAAAAATTATACCCGGATAACGACTGCTACTGGCTCACCTCATCTGCCAAAGATTTGGATAATAAAATAGCGGAATGTGCAGCGGTTGGTCTTGACGGGATTGACGTAAACTCAAAACTGGTTACTCCGGGAAATATGGACAAAGCCAAAAAACTGGGATTGGATGTGTGGTGCTGGACGGTTGATAAACCTGAAGATGCCAAACGTTTCGCAGAACTGGGAGTAAGCGCTGTTACAACCAACCGGCCGGGATGGCTGCGCGAACAATTAAAATAAATAAAAACAAATTATCCTGAATATTTACAGGAATTACTTACCGAATAAGAATAGATACATTTTAAACGAATGAGAAAAATGAAAAGTAACCTGGAATTCAATAAAATTTTATTGTATTTCGTTTTGGCTATAATTTCATCGCTGTATGGTTGTAAGGATGAGAACCAAGACCCCGTAGATGATTTTAATATACAGATTAATCTCCCGTCAACAATTGAAGTAACCAAGGGCGGCGAATATGTTTTTACAGCGCAAGACGGTGGCGGACTCAAAACGTCCGATTCATTCATCCTGGAGTCGGGTGGCATATCTTACGCATGTTCTATTACTGCTGTTTCGTCAACTGGTTTCACAGTGCAGATTTCAAATGAATGCAAGACCGGTAATTACAATGTTTCGATAAAACGGGATGAACGGAAGAAGCCTGTTGGGAAGATGTACGTTAATATTGTTGATTTTTTGTTTACGCCAGACGAAGGCACTACAATCTATGGTATTGTTAAATCGGAAGAGGGTGGCTTGAAAGGCGTTGTGGTTTCAGACGGTGTGGAAGTGACCACTACAGACGAAAATGGCATTTATCAACTCAAGTCTGCAAAAAAAAGAGATTATGTTTTTATTTCTGTTCCTAGTAATTACGAGGCACCCTCTTCGGGAGTGCTTCCTTTGTTCTTTCAAAAATTAAAGACCAATGCCAGCACCGTAGAACGGATTGACTTTACGCTTCGCAAGGTTGACGGACAGGATACCTACAAAGTATTTATACTTGGCGACATGCACCTTGCCGACCGAACAAACGATCTGAACCAGTTTTCGGACTTTACCACCGACCTGAACAATTACAAGAATGCCCATGCATCTGAAAAAATGTATGCAATTGCCCTGGGCGACATGACCTGGGATTTGTACTGGTATTCAAATAATTTTGCCTTACCTGATTACCTGAACACCATAAACAGTCAGGTTAAAAATTTGCCAATATTCCATACCATTGGCAACCACGACTACGATTACCAGGCGACTTCCGATTTTACTGCAGAATTCAAATACATGAGTTATATCGCCCCTACCTATTACTCCTTTAATATAGGTGAAGTTCATTATGTTGTAATGGACGACATCGATTGCAGCGATTATGACGGTACAACTTCCCGCAATTACAAAAAGATGATTTCTGCGGAACAGTTGAACTGGCTCGAAAAAGACCTCTCTTACATCGACAAGTCAACGCCTTTAGTTGTGGTAATGCACGCACAAGTATATTTACCTTCGGAAACCAGCGAATTCAAGATAGACCACGACATAACCAGCACCGAACAACTATTCAACATTCTGAATGGTTATAAAGTGCATTTTCTGACGGGGCATACACACAAGACTTTCAATGTTACACCGCAAGCTGCCATTACAAATGGAAATGATTTCTATGAACATAACAGCGGAGCTGTTTGTGCCTCCTGGTGGTGGTCGGGTAAATTAACACCGGGTGTTCATCTCAGTCCTGACGGTACGCCGGGCGGATATGCGATTTGGGATGTTTCGGGAAAAGATTTACAATATATTTATAAGGCCACCGGATGGCCGGAGGATTACCAATTCCGCAGTTACGACCTGAACAATGTAAGCTTTTCGCTGGCAGATGTTCCGCTGATGCCATCCTCTGTTTCAGCTTCGGTTAAGGATAAGTATATGCGGTATGTTGATGCCTATCCGGCAAACAGCAACAACGAGGTGCTGATAAATATCTGGAACTGGAATCCACGCTGGACACTCACCGTTACTGACGAGGTCGGAAAGAGCCTGACTCCTGAAAAAGTATGGGCCTACGATCCACTGCATATTGCCGCCCTTTCGGTGAAGCGCTTTAACTCGGCTAGTCTTACTTCTACTCCCAGTTTTATTACCGATAAGTTCACCCACTTCTTCAAGGTGAAAGCCGATAATGCAAATACAGACCTGACCATTACCGTTAAAGATGAATTTGGGCACACCTGGACGGAAAATATGCAACGTCCCAAAGTTTTCTCTACGGATGCTTATAAAGCAAATTAAAAATTACTCTAATTTAAATACTTATGAATCAATGAAAGCGATCAAATCATTTATTTTATTGCTGATATTATTTGCGGTGGAGGGCTTTTCGATTCTTTCCGCTCAGAATAGAACGGTATCGGGAAAAGTTTTTGATACCAAGCAAGAAGCTCTTGTAGGAGTAACCATTCAACTAAGTGGTACCACTAAAGGTACGGTTACTGCTGCAGATGGATCTTTCAGTCTTCTGCTTCCATCAGAGGCTGTCGTTTTAAATATCTCTTATGTGGGCTACCTCACTCAAAAAGTCAATGTTGCCCCTAACCAAAATGACATCAAGGTTTATATGCAGGAAGACGTCATTTTAATGAATGAAATGGTGGTTGTTGGTTATGGGACACAGAAAAAGGTTAACCTGACCGGGGCTGTATCAACGGTAGAAAGTAAAGGGCTAGAAAACCGTGTGTCCCATTCGCTGACAAATATGCTGCAAGGCTCTGTTTCAGGGCTTAACATCACTACTTCTTCGGGCGTACCCGGTAGTTCGCCCAACATCAATATCCGTGGTGTTACTTCTATTAACGGTGCTTCGCCCTTGGTGCTGATCGACGGTGCTGTGGGCGACCTGAACCGCGTTAATGCAAACGACGTAGAATCAATTTCAGTTATCAAAGATGCGTCGGCTGCGGCTGTTTACGGTGCGCGTGCCGCTTTTGGGGTTATCCTGGTTACAACAAAATCGGGTTCGGTACAAGACAATAAAGCGACAGTTCGTTACAGCGGCCGCTATGGCTGGGAAAGCCCGACAACTTCTACCGATTATGAAACTACCGGATATTGGTCGGTATATACCATCAACAAGTTTTGGAAGGCCGACTCAGGAACACTCTACGTCAACTACACTGACCATGATATGCAACAGCTGTTAGCCCGTGTAAATGACAAGACCGAGAATCCGGATCGCCCCTGGGTGGTTGAAGAAGAAAGAAACGGACGAAAACAGTGGGTTTATTACGGCAACTACGACTGGTGGCATATGCAATATCGCGACAAACACCCTGTGCAACAACACAGTATATCGATCAATGGAGGAACAAAGGACATCAAGTATCTTGTATCGGGAGCATATGATCGTCAGGAAGGTATCCTGAAAGTTCATCCTGATATTTTCAATAAATACAATTTGCGTTCAAAGATCGACTTCCGGATCAACAAGTGGATGACCATGACAAATAATACCTCGTTCTATGCTTCACAATATACCTTCCAGGGAGACGGCAGCGTAGAGAATACGCTTGCTTATGGTGCAAGGCATGCACTTGCAAATTTCCCGATGAAAAACCCTGATGGGACATGGCTTTACAGTACCCCATACCTGAACTATAAAGTAGGTAACGGCCGCCACATTATGCTTGGCGAAGGGTCGCACCGTAATGTAAACAGAGCATCTGATTTATCTAACACTACCCGCCTGGTCGTCACTCCGATAAAACAGTTGAGCATTACTGCCGACTTTACCTACCGCCAGTATCAGACACGTAATACAAGCCGTTCCAACAACATGTTTTACAGGGAATATCCGGATGGGCCACTTGGCTCGTATGCAACCGGTGCCGGCGCCAATCGCCTCGACGAATCGGTTAATACGCGCAATTACTACTCAACAAATATCTTTGCCAATTATAACCAAACGTTTGGCGAGCATCATCTGTCGGGTACTGCCGGGTTCAATTACGAAACCCTTAAACTGAAAAATCTCTCTGCATACGGTGAATATCTTTCTTCTTCAACACTGGATGACTTAAATCTCGTGGGGCAGAATTCGGAGGGCCAAACCATAACAGGTGTAGGCGGAGGACAGAATGCATATGCTTTGGCCGGTATCTTCGGCCGTGTCAACTACGATTACAAAGGCCGGTATCTCCTTGAGGTCAGCGGTCGTTACGACGGAACATCGCGTTTTGAAGCTGACAGTAGGTGGGGATGGTTCCCATCAGCATCGGCAGGCTGGCGCATTTCGGAAGAGTCTTTCTTCGAATCAGCAAGAGGTACCATCGACAACCTGAAACTAAGGGCCTCTTTCGGAAGTCTGGGCAATCAAAATGTTTCTTCCTATTATGCCTATTTACGATTGGTCTCTCTCAATGACTTCGCAGGATATTCATTCAACGAAGGCAGCACTATGGGCAAATATTCGTCGCTGGGCTCCCCTGTGGCTTCCGACCTGACCTGGGAAACAGCAGCACAATGGGATATCGGTTTTGACCTCACTATGGCCAATAACCGGCTGAACTTTACGGCCGACGCCTACATTCGCGACACCAAAAATATGTTGACCGACGGTATTGAACTGCCGGCAGTGTACGGAGCTTCTGTTCCGAAAATGAATACGGCCGACTTGCGCACAAAAGGTTACGAGTTGTCTGCTTCGTGGAGAGACCAGCTAACCCTGGTAAACAAACCTCTGGAGTACAGCATTGGGCTTAATGTCAGCAACTACAAAAGTACCATTACCAAATACGATAATGCCGACAAAACTTTTGCAAAGAGCTATTACGAAGGTATGCGTCTTGGCGAAATCTGGGGCTTTGTTACCGACGGGCTCTACCAGAGCACCGAAGAAGCACAGGAATATGCAGAAAAGGTTGATTTAAGTTATATCAACAACCGGATTACCGGCGGTTGGCAGGCAGGCGATCTTAAATTTTTAGATCTTGACGGAGATGATAAACTTGGCATCGGTAGCAATAGTGTTAATGATCCGGGGGACCGAAAGATTTTGGGCAACTCGCTTCCAAGTTTTTCATACGGTATTAATGCAAGCATTCGCTGGTATGGTTTTGATGTTTCCACATTCTTCCAGGGCACAGGAAACCATTACTGGTATCCTTCCGGACAGTCAATGCCATTCTGGGGCCCCTATTCGTATCCTTATCTCACTTATTTGCAGAAAGATTTTCTGAAAGATGTATGGGCAGAAGATAACCGCGATGCATACTTCACACGACCGATGGCCTATTCAGCCACTTCCGGTCCTTTGAGTAAAGTCAATGACCGTTATCTCCAGAACCTGCGCTATTTGCGCTTAAAAAATCTGACTATCGGTTACACGATCCCATCTGTTTTGACAAATAAAATAGGCGTTGAAGTGCTTCGTTTCTATTTTTCGGGTGAAAACCTTTGCTATTGGTCACCCCTTAAGAAACGTACGAAATACCTTGATCCCGAAGGGGCCATCGACAGAAGCGGCGCTGACAACAACGCCTTCTATCCCTGGCAAAAGACCATTATGTTTGGTGTAGATATTACTTTTTAACACGATTAAGCTATGATTAAGATAAAACGTTTTACTATAGTAGCCATGACATTGCTTATGGGGCTTTCGGCATGTAATGATCTTCTTGACCTGAAGCCATTGAGCCAGATTTCTCAGGCGGATTATTTCCAGACGGAAACAGATCTTCAGCTCTTCAGCAATCCTTTCTACAATAACCTGCTGGACAAATCGCCCTACGATTTGCAGAGCGACCTTTATGTTTGCCAAAATCTGTCGGATATAATGCTGGGAGGTACCAAGCGCACCGTTCCCGCTTCGGGTGGAGGATGGTCGTGGACAGACTTGCGCAGAATGAACACATTGATTGCCTATGCCGATCAATGCAAGGACGAGGATGCTGTTATTAAATATACGGCACTAACCCGCTTCTTCCGTGCTTTTTTCTATTTCGAGAAGATAAAACGCTTCGGCGATGTGCCGTGGTACGAAGCTGAACTGGGTTCGGCAGATGAAGAACTCTACAATGCCCGCGATTCGCGCGAATTTGTTATGACCAAAATGATTGAAGACATTGACTACGCCATTGCCAATCTACCCGACAAAGCAAAGGAAACAAGCAGTCCTTATCGTGTCAACAAATACGCAGCCATGGCGCTGAAAGCTCAGTTTTGCCTGTACGAAGGTACGTACCGGAAATATCACTCTCTCAATCTGGAAGGATACGACTACAAATACTACCTGGAACAAGCGGCAACAGCGGCGAAGAACTTAATGAATGAAGGCGTATACAGTCTGTACAGCACCAATCATCCGGAAAGCGACTATCTGACGCTTTTTGCGCAAGAAAATGCTGATCCGAACGAGTATATTCTCGCTATCAAATTCGACTACGGGCTTAACATCTACCACAATGCTACAGCGCACACGCTGGTACCAACACAGGGACGGCCGGGACTAACCCGCAAGATGGTGAATACTTACCTGAAAAAAGACGGTACGGCATTCACCAACCAGTCGGGCTGGCAGGAGATGTCGTTTATCGACGAAATGACAGACCGCGACCCCCGTCTCGCCCAAAGCATCCGTACACCGGGCTATACACGCATTGGACAAACAACAGTACTGGCGCCCGACCTTTCAATAAGCGTTACCGGCTACCAGCCCATTAAGTTTGTACAGGATCCGAAAGCATCGGGTGGCAACGTAGATCGTAACGACCGTTCTACTTGCGACTTGCCGGTTTACCGCTATGCCGAGGTGCTCCTCAATTATGCCGAAGCAAAAGCAGAACTTGGCACCTTGATACAGGCGGACCTGGATGAATCTGTCAATCTGATCCGTCAGCGTGCCGGAATGCCAAACCTTGACATGAACGCTGCCAACGCCAATCCCGACAGATACCTTTCTGACGCAGAAACAGGCTACCCGAATGTAACAGACGCAAACAAAGGCGTTATCCTTGAAATCCGCCGTGAAAGGGGCATTGAACTGAATCAGGAAGGATTCCGCTTCGACGACCTGGTACGCTGGAAAGCCGGTTATTGCATCGACCAGTCTACTTATGGCATGTATTTCCCCGGTCCCGGAGCATACGACCTGAGTGGTGACGGACAGGCAGATGTTACACTTTATGCCAATGGAACACCTAAACCAGACGTTACTTCCGGAGTCGCGTATGAGATAGGAAGCGAAATCATCCTTTCAGGAGGCAACAAAGGTTACATTTACTATCATAAAAATATTGAGCGCACTGCTTTCGACGAGGGGCGCGATTATCTCTACCCGATTCCAATTAACGAGCGTTCGCTCAACCACAATCTTACGCAGAACCCGGGTTGGAATGACGGACTCTCTTTTTAACTGAAAAATGGTAATTGATAAAAAATTGCAAAATCATGAAACGTACAAATTATATCATCTTCTCTATCCTGCTGGTGTTTGCAAGCCTCTTACAGGGCTGCAACGATGAAGAGAGCGGACTGTCCAAAGCTGTTTTGGCGAGTGCCGGTACGCTAAATTTTGAAGCGACCGGAACATCCGAAAAAATCATCACCATTTATGCTGATGCCGACTGGATTACGGAAGTTCCCGAATGGGTAACAGTAACACCCGCTTCCGGCACAGGAACCATGGATGTTACAATTAATGTAACTGAAAATATCCGCGGTGGTGCTGTTGACAATCCCCGCAAAGCTGCGCTTGTATTCAAGGGCGGCACACTGGCAAGCCGGGCCGAAGTGATCGTTTCTCAGGATGGCGACAAATATCGCGACTGTGAGGAATATACGCTGGCAGAATTGGCAGACTTGGAAAACGAAACGGTCGTTATCGTGCCGCAGGTCATCGTAACAGCAGTCACAACAAAAGGCTTCATTGTTAGCGATGGAACAGTAAATATCTTTATGCAAAGTTCCTCTGCTGTAAGCGTTGGCGACAACGTTTCGGTAAAAGGAACAAAGCTCTACGATACTCATTCGCTTCCATACGTAGAATGCGACGAAGCCAACGTTAACTCTACAGGTGGTACGGTAACCTATCCTGCCGTGGAAGATATTACTGACAAGCTGGATACCTACACCTCCACTTCGAGAACTTTTGTTACGGTCAGCGGCATATTGAATGGCAATAACGTAACCGTGGAAGGCGCTAACTATTCTGTTGCAATAACAGATGCTCCGGAAAATTTTGACCTTGCTCCGCTGAATGGACATAAAGTAAAAGCTACCGGTTATTTTGCCGGTGTGGCTGCTCCTGTTATTAAGCTAAACGCGACTGCCATTGAAGACCTCGGCGTGGTGGAAATCATCTATTTTGCGGAGGATTTTGAGTGGTTGAACCCGTGGGCCGAAGCAAGTGCAGCCGGCCGGACAGTTGAAACGGACAACCTCGGCGCAACCGCCCCTCAGATATCGTCTTCGGCTACAGTTGTTGACGGTATTACAGCCAATGATGCGCTTCTCCAGGAAGGTTATCAATTCCTGCGTGTTACACCCAGCACTACGGAAGCGGGCGAGTGTATCTATCTTCAGAACAATTACCTCAAGTTCGGTAAAACGGGCTATCAGGCCGGTATCGTTCTTCCAGCAATTGAAGACATTCCTGCTGGGGCAACAACCGTGCTGTCGTTCGACTGGTGTCCGATGCGCCAGGGATCGGGCAAAATAGACCCTGTCAACCTGGTCGTCATCGTTACAAATGGAAGCGATGAAGCCACATTCGATATACCCGAATCGGGTTTCGAGACAGGTCATGTACTTGAGTGGGTCAGAGCCGAAGTAGAGCTCACAGGCGTTACCATCAGCAATGACACCAAGATTACGATCCGCGCGACTCAGTGGCAGGTATCTACAGCCAACCGCTGGTTCCTTGATAATATTAAACTTGTAAAGGCTAATTAACAAATTGCCGGATAAACAGAGAGGCTGCCCGGTATTTCCAGAGCGGCCTCTCTATTATTCTTAGTTGAAAAAACACCTGTGAAAAAAAATTACCTTCTTAAAAAACATTGGTTAACTGCATTACTTCTGGGAATGATATTCCTGGGCACAACCAATTGCACCCAAAAGGAAGCACCAACTCAAAAGCCCAACGTGATCGTTATTCTGACCGATGACATGGGATACTCCGACATCGGTTGTTTTGGCTCGGAGATAAATACACCCAACATCGACCATCTGGCTGCTACCGGATTGCGTTTTACCCAGTTTTACAACACCGCACGTTGCAGTCCAACACGCGCGTCTTTGTTAACCGGGTTGTATCCTCATCAGGCAGAAATGGGGCAGCTTGCATTTAACCAGTACGAAGAAGAAGGCTACCGCGACGACCTGAGCAAGAATGCGCTTACCCTCGCCGAGCTTTTTAAAGCAAACGGATACGCTACCTACATGACCGGGAAATGGCATGTTTGCTACGATGTAGAACCTGACGGTGACAAAAGCAACTGGCCGCTCCAACGAGGGTTCGACAAGCACTTCGGAACCATTACCGGATCGGGTAGTTTTTACAATCCCAGCGGGCTGGTTAGCGGCAACAACTACATATCGCCCGGAAATGATTTTTACTACACCGAGGCCATTAGCGACACAACCGTTAAGTACATCAGCCAACACCCCGGCAACCAACCGTTTTTCTGTTACGTTGCCTATACTGCTGCACACTGGCCATTGCACGCTCCCGAAGAGGAAATAACCAAATACAAGGGAACATACGACAAAGGCTGGGACGAAACCCGCAAAGAGCGCTTTGCCAAACTAAAAAAACTCGGAATCATCGACGAAAGATGTATATTAACAGAAAGAGGCGTTGATATTCCGGAGTGGAAAGATGAGGAGATGAAGGAATGGCAGGCCCGCAGAATGGAAGTATATGCCGCCATGGTGGATGTTATGGACCAGGGAATCGGCAAAATTATTACGGCTCTGGAAAACCGGGGAATGCTGGAAAATACCATTATTTTCTACATGCACGACAATGGTGGATGCGCCGAAGCACAAGGCGAAAACAAACCCGCTGTTCCTCTTACCGAAGAACAAAAAATATTGCGCCCGTATGCCAAAGATTCCATTCTTTACGGCAGAAAACCCCAATATGCACGTGATGGAAGATTTGTGCGCAGAGGGCGTGGTGTAATGCCCGGCCCCGCAGATACCTGGGTAGCCTACGGCGAAGAATGGGCAAATGTAATCAACACACCTTTCCGCATGTACAAACACTGGGTACACGAAGGGGGCATTTCTACGCCAATGATCGTTCACTGGCCCAATGGGATTAAGGCTGTCAACGAGCTTCGTAACCAACCTTCACACCTGATTGATATTATGGCAACCTGTGTTGATGTGGCCAAACTCGATTATCCGAAACAATACAACGGCCGTGAAATTCAACCATACGAGGGGAAAAGCCTGGTTCCGGCATTTGAAAACAAACCTGTTGACCGTGATTATATTATTTGGGAGCACGAAGGCAACCGCGCCATAAGAGTGGAGAACTGGAAACTGGTTTCGAAAGTACAAAAGCTCAAGAAGTTTACTTCGGAAGATGAAAATACCTGGGAACTTTATGACATGGAGAATGACCGCTCAGAGACTGTAAACTTAGCTGAAGAGTACCCGGAGAAAGTAAAAGAATTAGCCGATTTGTGGGAAAAGGAAGCTGTTCGTACCAAAATAAAACCCTGGCCCTGGAATAAATAAAACTTCCGCATATTTTTAAGACAAGTACAAGATCCCGTTCACTTTCGCAGTGAATGGGATTTTTTTATTCCACCAAAGCAAGTATAAGCATTGAAACAGGTGGCAGTTGCAGCATATTCGTAACCAAATCACCTATTCCTGCTTCATTGATTTCATCACCATTGGCAACTACCCTGAAGTTACCTTCGGGCAGCGGCATTTCAACCACATCGGTATAACCGTTAAAAAACAACATAATCCGCTTCCAATTGTCTCCAACATGCTGTCCTTCTATACAATAAGCCACAACTCCAATTTTGTATTGAGTACAAAAATTCAAATGATTGCGGATACTTTCAGCATTGGGAATTCGTAATCCGGGATGATTTTTTCGCAGCCGGATCAGTTGTTGAAAATACGCAAACACATCATTGTATTCGTTTTTTCGCAGCCAATCCAACTGGTTAACAGCATCGGATGATTTATATGAATTTCCATCCCCTTTTTTGGTGCCGCAAAACTCAATGCCGGCATGTAAAAAAGGCACTCCCTGCGATGTAAGCACCAGCGCACCGGCCAGTTTTACACGTTTGCGTAATTCTTCATCCGAAGCTTTAGGCAAACTTTGTTTTAGCTTGTCCCAAAGTGTATAATTATCGTGGCACGAAACGTAATTTATACATTGATCAGGCTCAGCAGCCCATGCACTTTTTACCGATTCGATATAACCAAAATTGATCTGCGGGTGGTAAACGGCCCCTACAATTCCGAATTTGATCGTTTCCTCACGCAAACTAAGGCCACTTACAAATCCTTTCGATTTTTTGTCGCCGTGATTCCCTTTTAACCCATCCCGGAAATCATCGTTAAAGCTGGCTATTCCAGGCAATTGAGACGTATTTCTTTTTACTGCCCGCTGGTCTTCGGGCATCGGGCTTTGATCGGCAGCCCAACCTTCGCCATAAAGAAACAGGCCCTTGTCGATTTTCGACATTTCGCTCCGGATCGTTTTCACGGTCTCCAGGTCGAGCACTCCCATTAAATCAAAACGAAACCCGTCAATGTGGTATTCCTCTACCCAATATTTTAGTGTGTCAACAATATATTTTCTAACCATGTGGCGTTCCGAAGCAATTTCGTTGCCGCATCCGCTCGCGTTTGAAAAAGATCCGTCACGCTTTTGACGGTAAAAATAGCCGGGCACCATTTGATTAAACACCGACTCTTTTGTATAATAAGTATGATTGAACACTACATCCAGAATCACTCCAATTCCTTTGTTGTGCAGCGCCTTTACAAGCTTTTTGAACTCCTGTATGCGTTTCGTTCCGTCGTAAGGATCGGTAGCATACGAACCTTCCAATGCACTAAAATGCTGCGGATCGTAGCCCCAGTTGTATTTTTCCAGCGGCTTTTCCTCGTCAACCGTTGCATAATCGTTTACCGGCAACAAATGAACATGCGTTATCCCCAATTCCTGCAAGTGGTCGATACCGGTTTTTAAACCCTGTGGAGATTTTGTACCTTCTTCAGTAAACCCAGGGAATTTTCCTTTATTTTCTATTCCTGAATTCTCCGAAATGGAAAAGTCGCGTACATGCAGTTCATAAATAATGGCCTCGGTAAAACTGCGGTACCGTGGCCCCGCATCCATTACCCAACCTTCAGGATTGGTTGAATTCGGGTTATAAATTTGCCCGCGCAACCCGTTTGCCCCCACACAGCGGGCATACATTCCGGGAACTTCGTTCAGCCATTCGCCATCGTTTACCCGGAAAGTGTAGTATTTTCCTTCGTAATCACCGTTTAAAACCGTTGCCCAGGTTCCGTCTCCCGATTTCTGAAGATTCGTTTTATGAAAAGCCTCCCCACTAATCCCGTCTTTGTACAGGCGTAGTTCAACCAACTGAGCAGTGGGTGCCCAAATTTTAATCACCGTTTTCTCGGGCGACCAAAAAACGCCCAGATCCTTTCCGTTATAATCCGGGTAGGTTGAAAAATCGATATGGTTGAACTTCCAGTTTCTCATTTAAAATTTTAATACCGTTTTCCGCAAAAAAACCCCACAACTCCCAAGTTTTTTCCCTTTTACATCTTCCAAATATACTTTTGCTTTTGGAAATTTCTTAAGCCGACTGTCGTGACCGTAAAAACGCAACAAATCAATGTCAAGCGTGTGCGTTTTTCCTTTTTCAAGATAAAGCGGATAAAATTGATACTTATTACTTCCTTTTAGCCTGAATTTCCGCTTCAGCCAAAAATTATCGAATACCAACAGGGGTTTAGCCAAATCAATGTCGGTATTTCCGGTGTTCCTGACGGTAAGCGTTAATCTATCGGGATAATAAGTAGCACTTTTTTCAAGCTCAATTTTCACCCTCTGCCGAAGAAACAATGTCTTGCCCCCGGCTGATTTCTTTTTACCCGATGATCTTCCGGTAAGAATAAATCCAACAATCAATGCGGCTATCACCAGAAAAATATACACCAACTTGTCTCCATCGGGACCAACTTCGGTTTGTGCGAAAAGCCTCAAAGAAAATAAGCTGAAAAAGAGTATGACAAGAAATTTCTTCACCTGAAAAATTTCGTGTAAAAATACAAGAATTTAGTCCTTCTACAAGTACACTTTTTGAATTGTCGCCGTTCGCTGCCAACTAAATGTGAGAAATACAATTACTTCACCTGAAATTAACATTGAACACATTGTGAAAGGCAAGAATGAATAACAACATCCAAAATTGTTGTATATTATTACAGTTTAAAAATTTCATACCGTATTTAAGGTTTAAAAACCACATTGTAACCATATAAATTTTAAGCCGTTAACAGATTGCCAATGAAATTGATATTCCGGATTTACATCATTATTGCATCTATTAATTTTTGCCATTCCCAAACTATTTTTCAAAACGACAGCTTAACCATTCTTGCAGATTCCTTACATCTTGAAGGTTTTTACCCGGAAGCAATTACGATACGAAAACAGGCAATTGATAAGGCGAAAAATGCACCTTCAGATTACCAAACCTGGTTAAAAGCTAAATATTACCATACCTGTTCGGCCAACCTCGAACACAAAAGCTACAATTATTACAATCCGGATGCGGCAATCACAAAAAAAACAAGAGAGCAGTACTTAGACAGTGCGCTGTATTATTCTGAAAAAGCCAGGGATTTGTACTTTACGGTAAAAAAAACCGATAAAAAGTTTCAATACAACATTCAAAACCGAATTTATCACCAAACAGCTTACCTTGGCAATTGGCAACATGCCTTGGAACAGGCGCAATTGGGACTTAGTATTTTGAAAGATACGCTTGCTAAAAACGACAAAACCTTTGTTGACCTGATTTATGATATTGGCTACATTTACAGTCAGTTAGGGGATTACTCAAAAGCAGTTGAAAACTACCAAAGCTCCTTAAACCTTTATACAAATATTATTGGTGAAAACCATACGGATGTGGCGCAGGCATATAATAATATTGCTGTTGAATACCGGAACCTTGGCTTACACAAACAGGAACTGGAGTCGCTGCTAAAGGCAAAAACCATTTGGGAAACCCTAAATTCGGAGGATGACAAACGCTTTCTGTACCGGTGTTACAGCAACTTGTTTTACTGGTATTCTTACTACGGCGATTTTGAAAAAGCGGAAGAGTACCTTGCAAAGAAGCAAAATTTAAGAAGCGATAAAACGGCCACAAAAAACAACGGTTTTTTACGGAATAAAGAGGAAATGTATGAAGACAAATTAAGGGAATGGTACGATTTGCTGCTACATAATTCAAGAAAAAAAGACACAGTAAAAACGGAATATTATGCACAGAATATTCTAAAAACCATTCAACCTGATAAAAAACTGCTCCGTTTCGAAACCAGTATATTAAGCTCTACCTTAAAGTTTTACGCATCATTCATTCAGGAAAACAATAAGGAAGAAGCTTTGCAGTTGTTGGATAAAGCCATTGCTGTTCAGCACAAATACAAGGCAATTTATTACACAAAAGAACTCCCGTTTTTATTGGCAAAAGCCGATTTGCTACTGGCTGATAAGAAAAATTCAGAAGCTAAAAAATTATTGAATCAGTTGGAGAAAGTAAATGAAAAACTGGAAATTTCGGAGGCATTCAACTTTGCAATTTTAAAAGCCCAGACAAGTCAGGCATTAGACGAAACCGCACAGGCCCGGTATTATTTTGACGCTGCCTTTCAGCTCCTGAAAAAAGATACTTTGAACACTGCACAAACGGGTATCAACAATTTAAAACCTCTTATCTCTTTTGAAGTTATTGAAGGCCTTTTAGACATGGGCAACTTTTGTATGCAGTTGTTTACCAAAAACGGTGAAATAGCGAACCTGGAAGTAGCAACAAACCGTTATTTGCTGGCAGCCGACATTTATAACCAGCTTTATTTGGGCACACATTACAACGAGCGTTTATACCAGTCGTTTAATGCGATTAATACATCGTTACTCGAAGCATGTACAAAGGACCCCGGCAACCAAAAACTGCTGGCTGAGGTTTTAAACAGCATCGAAAATAACGGGTCGAAACTGACTTGGTCGAAATTTGTTTACAACAACCGGCGGCAGCAATTACACCTTCCCGAAAGGCTTGTAAACAAAGAAAAAGATATAAAAGCACAGCTTAATTTTTACCAAAAAGAACTGTTGGATGCCGGCGAAACTACATCCACAGAAAAGATTACGCTTTGGAAAAACAAGGTCGTTGAACTGAAAAACGAACTACAAAATATTCAAGATTCCATAAAACAACAAAACAGCACTTATTATCAATTTACTATTCAGGATTTTGATGTAGCCGCACTCCAGACAAGACTGGGCAAAAACGAAGCGGTTTTAAAATTTATTCAAACCAACAATAAGTTGTATTCATTTTTATTAAATAACAATACCATTCAATTACAAAACATAAAAGATGAACACTTAATTAACAGTCTATTAAAAGAAAGTTTAAGTAAGTTGAAAAATAGGGGCGACAATTACCAAAAACCATTTACCGAGTTAAAAGAATTACTATTGAACGAGATTGATTGTAATAAATACAAAAAGTTGACAATCATTCCCGACGGTATGTTACAGTATTTTCCGTTTGAAGCGCTAATTTTAACTGAAAACATGCCTGATATCAGCTATTCGTCTTCGTTGCTGTTGTTAAGCGAACAGAGAAGTACGGCTCCCGGTTCCTCCTCGATAAATTTGGGTGCATTCGCAGCTTCCGATGCACATTCCAAACTAATAAATACTTCGGAGGAAGTGAAAAATATTACGGCCATTTTCCCCGGGGATATTTTTTTAAACGCCACAAAAAATGAGTTTTTAAAAACGGCCAATCACTTTAACATACTGCATTTGGCCATGCACTCTTTTATTGATGAACACAAGCCGGAATTTTCGTCGTTAACTTTTTACGGAGACACCGACAACCAACTGTTTATCTCGGAGCTTTATAACGAATCATTTAATGCAAAAATGGCTGTTTTAAGCGCCTGTAATACCGGTAATGGATTTTATGAAAACGGGGAAGGCGTAATTAGCTTGTCGCGGGCATTTACTTATGCCGGGATACCAAGTACGGTAATGAGTTTATGGAAAGTTGACGACGAGGCTACCGCCCAAATTATGACGCGTTTTTACACACATTTAAAAGCAGGTGAAACCAAAGATGAAGCGCTGAAAAATGCCAAACTCGACTATCTGAAATATGCCGACGACCCGCTTTTAAAGCACCCGTATTATTGGTCGGGATTTGTAATTGCCGGGAATACCGCAGCGCTGGTTGAAAAACGTAATTACCGGTGGATTTGGATATTCATGCTTTTTCTGCCCCTGGCTTTTTACCGGAAAAAGTTATTCCAGTTTTTCCAGAAGTAATTCGGCTTCAGCACGTTTAAACGTTTCGCCCGAATTAAGAAACGTTTTAAGCTCATTACGGGCTTGTTCCAAATCCTTGCTTTTTAAATAAGCCAGCGCCAGGTACCAGTGCGAACGTTTGCTGAGAGCATCCTGAGCAGAAAGGTGTTTTTTGAATGTTTCAATAGCCCTGTTGGTTTCTCCCAAAGCCAGCAGCGCGTTGCCTTCGTAAAACAGAAATTCAGTGTTTTGGCTCGTAGCATACAGCTTTTCAAAAATGCCGGAGGCTTCCCGGAAGTCTTTTTCAGCGTAAACAACAAAAGCGTGGTGGGTTAAACTGGTATCGCCCTGGGAGCGCACAAGCGGGAAACTTACGTTTTTTGACGGCTGGAAATTCGCGGCAAACAGTTTGTCGGGGCTATTTTTTGTTGGCCGGAACAGTAAAACGCCCAAAGCAATTACAAAAACGGCCGCGACGCTAATTAAAGGCTTAAACCACGGCCTTACCCAAACGGAATGCTTCTGCGAAATTTCGGATTCGAAGCTGCGCAAAGTCGATTTAAAATGCATAGAATCTTCTTTACCTGCCACTTTTTTAATGCTTTCCAAAAAATCAACTTCCTGCTTAAATTCAGGGTCATTTTCACAAAGCTTTTCAAACTCAAAAAGTTCGTTTTCGGATAAACTACCGGAAAAATATTTATCTATCAGATTGTTATTCAGCATTTAACCCGGAATTTTTTATGAGGTTTTTTAATGTTTTCAGGCATCGCGATTTGTGGCTCCTTACAACAGCTTCATTTTCGTAACCTGCAAATTTGGCAATTTCTTCATTGGTTAGTCCCCGGTAATAGCTTAATGTTAACATCTCCTGACAGCTTTTTCCCAATTGGTTAAAATATTTCTGCAATAATAATTGTTCCCGGCTTAGTTCCAAATCGGGTTCAACCGTTATTTCTTCGTAATCTTCATTTTTTGAATGTAAATGTGCATTATAATTTTTGAGGGCTGCATATTCTTTCAGTTTTTTATGTACAAGGTGTTTCCCGATACCAAATAAATAGGTTTTTAAACTGCATTTTACTTCACATAATTTCCCTGATATAGCTTGTTTCCGTAATATGATAAAAGTTTCGTGATAAATGTCAATCGCATCTTCATTGCTTATATTGTAAACTTTTACAAAGCTCAAAAAGGCGCTTCTATTGGAATTATAAAGCTTCTTAACCCGCAAATCACGGTCGTTTTTCAAGGCATCTACATCATGCTGCTCCATAGAAAATTGAAAATTTTTCTGTCACTATGTTAACAATAATCATTTCAGCGCCACTAAAGATATAATTATTAATCTCACAACCTATGAAAAGATTTAATCATCTCTTACTATTAAGTATTCTTTTTCTTTTGGGAACCGTTTCCACGTCTCAGGCTCAATTTTTAGACCGGTTGAAAAAACAGGTACAACGGCAGGTTGAAAATACGGTAATTGACAAAACGGCGGACAAAGCTGCCGAAAAAACGGCAGGTGCCATGGATAAAATGTTAAGTTCCAATCCCTTTGGCCCCGTAAAAGGCAAGGCGAGCCCCGATTTAATTGCCGACACTTACGCATTTTCGTGGAAATATTCGTTAAAAATGACTACCAAACAAGGTGCAATGACCATTAATTACTACCTGCACCCCGATGCCGAATATTTTGGCTTTACCACCGAAACCATGGGCGACCTGTTTACAGTGATGGACAATGGCAGGGATTTAATCGTTATGTTTATGCAAAGCCAGGGAAATAATATGGTTATGGCCAGCCAAATGCCCGACGAAATGCCCGGCGATAACAAGAATAACGATGCTGAAAGTTTCAACTTTGAAAAGTTACCGGCTAAAACCATCAACGGGTATAATTGCAAGGGCGTAAAAGCCACCAACGCGGAATACGAGATGTTAATGTATTTTACCGATGAAGCCGAAGTGAGTTTCGACGACCTGTACAGAAACCAGCAAACCAAAATTCCGCCCCAACTAAAAGATTACTTTAATGAAGACGATAAAGTGCTTATGATTTATATGGACATGAACAACCTGAAAAACAAGAAACAAAGCGCACAAATGGAGTGTATTGGCCTCGACAGGGTGAGCAAAACAATTGCAAAGTCGGATTATAATACCATGTAACTTTATTTAGGATTCGTACCTGATTTTTTAACCCTGATGCATCTGATTTATTAAAATTTTAACCATTATTGTATGAAGAATGCAATCTTCCTCACTCTTTTGTCATGGCTTGTGCTTATTGGTTGCAACAGCAATTCACAAAGCGAAAGAGTAAAAAACAGGGTTGAGCAGGCCCAAAAAACAACTACTGCCAAAGCTCCCGAAACCGACAAGGGCAAGTCCAATTATACTCCGCTGACAAAACAACAGGCCACCGACTTTTTCCCCAAACAACTGGGTGATTATAAGTTGTTTCATATTGAGGTTAATCTATTAAAAACCAATGGAATGGCGGCGGGCACTTATGTAAAAGGCACCGACTACGACCATACTCTAACCTATTCGCTTCAGGATGGAAAAATGAAAGGCTCCGCCATACTTCGGAATTTCGGGAGTTCGTACAGCTCCGACTTAAAAGGGCCGCAAGGGACCAGCTACGAAAAACAGGAACGCGACGGGTATAAAACCATTGCCTTTTTACAACCCGCAATCAATCAATACGAAATAACATTTGTGTATAAAAACCGCTTTCAACTGGCGCTTTTGGGAGCCGAACGCCCGGATGCACTGTGGAAGTACGTAAACGAAAACGACCTTCAAAAATTAGATTCTTATGAATAATACCCTTTTAATAATGAAACAAAAACTAATCAGACTAAGCCTTTTAGTGCTTTTTAGTTTTGTCGGCACCAGCTTTTTTAGCTGCGGTACAAAAAGTAAACCGGCAAACGGGCAGAAGGTGAAAACCGAAGAATCGGCAGTTGCACCGGTTAAAAAAAATAAGGAACGAAAACCGTTTAAGGAAATAGTAGAAGCCCAAATTGGCGATAAAGAACTTAAAATGACCGATTTCGACCAGGAATTAAGCGCCGATGTGGTTTTGCTCGACAATGGCATCCAGCTTCGGTTGAACGATACCGAAAAGCGGTCGATACTGGTAAATATGTATGCCCCCAAATTGCTGAAGAAAATTCCCATTAGTATTTCGCGGCAAATGGATGCACTTAGCCCCGAAGAGCAGGCAACAGTTGACACCAAAAGCAAGTTAAGCGTGGTAATCCCAGGCAACCCGCCGGTGCAGGGCGACACCAAAATACTGCTGGAAGGAACTGTCACGCTCAACGAGTTAAGCGACTCAAAGCTTGTTGTCACATTCAGCGGAGAAGGATTTAGCGGCAATCGCGACAACCGGTTTTCGATGAGCGGCAAAATTGTTTTAGAGAGTTTTAATGTTTACGAAGCAAGAATAAAATAAAAGATAAAAAATGATGGAATCAACTGAAAAATTAGAAAACGAAGTGGTTGAGGCTCCTGTAACGGCAAGTCAAACCACTGTAAACGAGGGCAAAACAACAGCTATAATTGCATACCTCACCATTATTGGCCTTATTATCGCCTTTGTGATAAACAACGACAAAAAGAATACGTTTGCAGCCTTTCATATCCGTCAGGTTCTGGGTTTGGCATTAACCGGTGTAGCCCTCGGAGTTATCGGAATGATACCGATTCTTGGTTGGATAATCGACCTGTTTGGTATTCTGGTGTTGCTTTTTATGTGGATTATGGGCTTCATTAATGCCCTGAACGGAAAAGAAAAACCGGTACCAATTCTGGGGGCAAAATACGCTGAATGGTTTAAAAACGTATAAATCCGAATTTCAATGAAAAGACTCATTTTTTTAGGATTGCTTGCTGTATGCTTTGTCGCCTGCAATACAAAAGTTAAAAAGGTTTCAGAAATCGTTTCGCAAGCCATGGAAAGTACCGAAAATACGGTTCAGGGTATTTCTGAAGGTGATAAGGTAGCCGAAAAGCTGTTGAAAACCACCCCGTTGAATGGTGATGAATTAGAAAGTGCTTTTCCGCTGAAGATTAGGGATTTAGAACTGAATGGCAAAATTACGGTTGTTGCCCAGCAGGTGATGGGGCAGTTTGGCCATCGCAAAGAACTAATGCTTTCGGTTATGGATGGCGCCGGAAACAACAGCCAGGCCGTAGCATTTTTTATCGCACGTTACAAACTTCCATACGAACCAGGCAGCGACACCAATAGCTTTAAATTGATAAAAAAGGAGCGCGACGGCATAAATACCCTGACCGATTATCACATCAATAGAGGAAAATGTGAAGTCTGGTTTTTATACCGTAACCGCTACGTTGTTACGGTAGAAAACAACGATAATACGGCAAAAATGACCCCCGACGAGCTTTGGGCTGCTTTTGATGTAAATGCGCTGGATAAGTTCAAATAATAAATAAAGAAATGGAACTGTTTACCGAATTATCCAAAACAGAAATGGCCGGGCTGATTTTAATTGTGGCAATGATACCGTTTATTATCCTGTCGGTAAAAAACTTACTGCTATCGAAAAATGCGGTACACTGGCCAAAGGTAAGCGGCGTGATAAGCCAGATTCGCGATTATGGCGCCGAGGTAAAATTTAGCTTAGCCTACACCTACGCCGTAAACAATATTGAATACGAGAGCAGTCGGATAATTTTCTCGTCATCAACCATTTACACCAGGGGGTACGCTATAGAGTTTGAAAGTAAATACAGCCTGCACCAAAAGGTTGAGGTATATTACAATCCTGAAAAACCGTTGCAGGCCGTACTGGAACCCGGCAAAACCAGCGCTGCTTCCTCGATTATCTTTTTAACCATTTTGCTGGCATTGGGCGCACTGGCGTTTTTTAACGATGCCTTGCTTTTACAACTGCTCGACCAGTTTAGCCAACTTTTTAATTAACAACCATGACAAAGAAAAAACACACGGGTGGAAACAACGCGCGGCGTGAGTTTATCCAACAGGTTGCCTTGTTGGGTTTGGCGGTTCAGTTTCCCTTGTCATTTTTTAGTTGCGGTACCGATAAAAATACCTTTAACGGTTCGGGCAAAGTGCCTTACAAAATTTGGGAAGAAATGCTTCACGCATTGCAAACCAGCCCCGATTATCTGGAAGCGCGCAAGAACAGGCTGGTGGCCTCGAAGGATGCCAATGCCATGTTCAATTTTGTACGTGACGAAATTTATTTAATGCCGGCAAACAGCAAAGCAATTGGTTATGTGGGAGCACAGTTTAAGTGGGGAATAAAAGGGGCATTGCGTTATGGGATGGCAACCCCGAGAGAGAAAGCTGAACTGTTGCACCAAATGTTTTCTGAAGCCGGCATTTCTTCGAAAGTGGTTTTTGAGCAAACCAACATCTCCCCGGATGAAGCCATGTCGTTTTTTCTTCGCCCCGTAGAACGAAAATTCAATTTGGACATACCTTCGAGGCAATGGAAACGGTGGGAGAAAGAGTTACAGGTTGAAAAGGGCTTTGAATACAAACTTCCCATACTTGACCCCGATTTAAAAAAGGCGGGCGTATTGGCAGAAAAGCTTTGGAATTTAATTCCGGATAAAGAGAATCTGCGCCCGGACAATTTCGATTTCAGATGGGACAATTCACGTACCCCAACGGTAGAGTTTCAAATCGACGGGCAAACAAGATATGCCCATTTGTTTGCCCCTGATATTCCGTTTGGGGAGTTAAAAAATAAGGGGCGGATTTCTAATGCTGACACGGTAAAATTGAATGAGGAAACTATCGAAATAAAGCTTACTTACCGGGAAGCTATTCATCCCGGACACGAAACAGAACTTATTTCGGGTGTTTGGAAATCAAGGGATTTGGTAGGCAACCGTGTTCAGTTTAGCTGCTTAAACGGGTTGAGCCTGGAACAGAGTGCAGTAACTCCAGCCGGCAACCTTCGCACGTTTACCCCGGTGCTGGCTTTTCAGGATTTTGACGCCCCCCTTGAAACCATGGAGAAGCAGTCGTTTATGGCTAATCCCTTTACGCTTGAAGGGAAAAAAATTGACCTTCAACAAGATACAAATATAAATTCCGCGGTTGTAGTAAGCCCATCCGGTTCACAACTTGTAAAAACCGTTAGTAAGGTTGAAGTAAAGGCAACACCGGTATATAAATCGCTGGTAAAACTTCAGGTAACGCCGGTTGATGCTGAAGGAAATCCCGTAGAAGGCTTGTCGGCAGGCAATTTCAGTTTTACCGATAACGGGCAGGCAGTTCAGGCCATTATGGAATCGAACAGGATAAGCCCCCGAATTCTGGTCCTGTACGATACTTCTCTAAGTATGCCCAAAGAGTATTTTGGCGAAGGTATGGAGGCTTTTATCGCATCGCTCCATGAAAAAATCCATAGTCATTTTCCGGCAGCCATCATCGAAAAATGGGAAACCCCTTCCGAGTTATTCACCTGGCTGCTAAAAGCCTCAAAAACTGATTACAATTTAATTTTGTATGCCACCGACGGCGACAACGACGATGCTTTTAACGGCCAGGATTTGGAAACATACCGGAACGGGCCGCGGGCGCTTATTTTGAATGTTTATAATTCCGATTCTGTACATACAAAAAAGACCTTTGATAAAATGGCGGAGATTACCAATGGTTCGGTAATTCAGGCTAAAAACCAAACGGCAACAATTGAAAAAATAGTGATGGTGGTGAACAGCTTAAACCTGTCGCCCTACACTTTTTCGTTTTATTCCACAAATGAAACAGCGCACGAAGTTGTTTTGGAAATGGACAACAAACGGCTCCGCGAGGCAGACAAATTCGTACTGTCCGAAAATTCGGAAACTGCCCGAATTAACCAGGGGATAATTGGTTTATACCTTGATTTAAGGGTGAATAACACGCATTATAAACGTGTGCTGGCAGGTTGGGATCCCGTTACTCAAAGAAACCAAACTCCCGAGGATACCCATTTTCTGGAGGTGAAAAGCCTGATTCTGGGCGGAGTTACGTTTTATTTTGAAGGCGAAGGCCCAACCCTGTCGGCTTCCCTGTCTGATTTACTAAAATACAGGTTATCAACACGAGCCTGGGGCGAAGCGCTGATGGACAACGATATTGCAACGGCAAAAACAGAATTTGAAAAAGGTGGCTTTCAGTTTCGTCCCGGGATAATGACGCTGATGGCCCCTTTGGAAAACAGCGTAACCCGCACTTCTTTTACCTTTGCTTCGGGAATCAGAATTGGTATCGGCAAACAGCAACTAAATGTTGAAGCGAAAACCTTAAGCTCGTCGTTCGATTTTTTGCCCACTTCAAACTACGTGAGTTTTACCGGAAACCGCGAGAATCCCTTTACAATAAACCTCCAAAAAACGGCGCAACTGGCCATTCGCGAAGCAGCACTTTTTGGCAGCAGCACTTATAGTGAGTTAGCTAATACTTCACTCATAGAACGCACATATGCTATTAACAATCAATGGCTTACAAATATCCCCGCCAGTGATCTGTACAAAAATTACTGGTACGAACGTATTTACCGGGGCGATGGGAATTACAAAATTTTCGATACCGCCGGTACAAAAAAAGCCTTTTGGCAAATCGACAAACAAGGTGAGTTATACGGTATTTTAACAGATGGTACGGGCGGTGGCGCCAGCATCGAACAACAGCTAAAAGAACTGAACCGGGTAATGGACTTATATGCGGCCATATTTTCGGCAATGGGCGTAATGAATTTACCACTTTCCATTGTGGCCACTTATGGTAAAACCCTGGTAAAACTTTACGCCATTGTTACCGAAGTGCTTATTGTGATGGATAATACGGGTATGGAAGATAAAGTAGCCGCTGCTTTAAGGGAACTGGCTTGTAATGTAAATAAAGAGATTATGTTTTTTGCCCTTGGGGGCGTTGGCGAAGTAATGGGCGGCCTCGATATACTGATTTCGCTGATGGGTGGCAGTGGACTTCCCGGTATGGGTTGCGGTTAAACCAGCCCGCCGGTTTTACGATTAGCCTCTATTTATAAAAGAACGTTCGCCATTTATTTAAATATTGAAATACAGATGAGAACAATGATTTTAACTTTAATCGGAGTATTGGCGCTCCAGTGTTTAGTTGCACAAAATCAGCCAAAAATTGAAAGCTACCCGTTTGGCGGGCACAACGTAAGTATTTTTGTGATGCCATTTACCGACGACAACCCCATTAAAATAGGCACCGTTTCCAAAACCGGGGAAATTACGTTTGACTTTCCCGCTGATTTTAAGGTGCCTGAAGAGGAACGCAAAAGTATTTCGTCGGAGTTGTGGTTTACTTTGTTTTCTAAATGCGACAATGGGATGGAAATGATTGCACCCGAAAACAACCTGTTTTCATTTAGAGCCGGGTACATTTCCATTTTTACCGAAAACGACCGTTATGCGGGAATTCTTTTTCCGGTGTCAGACGAAGATGTGGTGACCTGGCTGAACGACCCCGCTTATACCGATGCTGTGCCCGGAAGTTATTACGAACTGGTTTATGTAGAAGCTCCGTTTAAATACACCGGCGAGTGTAGCGCAACCGATGCAACGAGCGAAGGTGAAGTAAAAGTCGGTTATTCGTACCAGTTAGATTTAAAAGCCGGGTTTAATTTTCTGAAAGTCGTGGTTGAAGGGGTGCAAAAAACCGACCCAAACGTTCGGGCGGCTTTTCCAAATAAAATATCGGTTAGCAATACCGACGATATTCCCGATTGCCTTTGGTTTGGCAGGTATTTTTGAAGAAATAATCAATCAAACTTTTTAATCAAAAACGGATAACCAATGAAATCATTTCGCATAATTTCCCTGCTGTTCTTAATGCTTGTCGTAGCATCAAATTTGGAGGCACAAATCCGGACAAACAAAAAATTACCATCCCAAAAGACTGAAACCCTTGACCTGAAGGATGTCAATAAAAAGATAAATCAGGCGCAGGTGCAAAACGTACAGCTTCCACACGATTATTTTAAGCTCTTAAAACTTGGGAGTAGTACCGAAAAAGAAGGTGAGCGGGAACTTACAATTGTTAACGACAATTTTCCCGAACTCAATAAAACAACAGTAACCAAAGGTGCAACAACCAGTTCAGGGGATGAAGTATGTTCGAAAGAACGCATAAAGGTAGAAGTAAAAACCCGTGATTTTAAAGCCTTTTCAATGAACGACCGCCCCGATTGGTTAAAGCCCGGAATTATAATGAGAGCCCGTTCGTTTATTGATGGGTCGTCAACCATTGAGGAGCAATACGACCGCACCCCCATAACACTGGCTACCAACCTGCGCGGGGCGTCAACAACTATCGTAACGGTGGCAAACCCGCGAAAAAAATCGGAGATTACCGCTGCCGAAAACAGGTTGATTTCGCAAAATGCATCAGCCGTCCCGGCACAAATGTACTTTACCTACCACGAAATACATTCGCTGGAGGAAATGGGTTTCAAACTAACCGGCAAGTATAGCGCCGGGCTGGGTGCCTTTTCTGCATCGCTGGGCATTGACTATGGCAACTCGAAGGACAACTATTATTACATGATTGAGTTTCACCAGAACATGTTTAGCATAGAAGTGGATGGTTTGCAAACCAACCAGGTTTTTACCGACCCTTCTGTTCCGGTAAACGAATATGTTTACCTGTCGAAAGTGAATTATGGCCGGCGGGGTTTTATTGTTTTTAAATCGGCCAAAAGTATCGACCAACTGGATGTCCGTTTCAATGCCAAAAGTTCCGGAATTATTACGAACGGGGAATTAAAAACCGCTTATAATAAACTGAAAACCAATTCGGAGGTTGAAATTGAAGCTTTTTTCTATGGGGGCAGCACACAGGGGGCTGTAAGTACCATTACGAATTCGATTAAAAACGGTTCGCCGTCCGACATTGTTGAATACATCAGCAGCCGTCCGTTCGACCATAAACTGGCACTGCCGATAGGTTTTGAACTCAAAAACCTGGAGAATGCACGGGTTGGCCTGGACAATAATTTTGAACAAACGGTAAAAACATGTATCCCAAAGCGCGATTTTAAGTTAAAAGTGACCCTCACCGATATTCAGTGTATCAACGGGCGCGACGGCGGCAGCGACAATCCGGATGATTACGCCATTCAGCAATACATTGTGTTTAAAACACTGGGAAAAGAAAAAAAGTACAGCTTGCGCGACATCAATAAGTTTCCGGATGTAATCGATAATTTCCAAAATTCTTCCCCTGTCATTAATCCGCTTGCTTATGGCGATACGAAACACCAGATACCGGTAAGGCAAAACCCGAATATTAACCAGCGTAACCGGAACATGATTAATAACTCGCTTGTTTTTAACATCCGTTTTGATGAATATAACGACCCGAATGTTTCCTTTAAAATTTTTACCTGGCTGAAAGAATACAGCTCCACGGCATTGGGGAACAACGACGATAAACTACTGGCAAACAACGAAGTAATAAGTGTGAAAATCAAAGATGTCCTGGATATTTTGGCAGGCATAAAATCGTTGCGCGAAGAAACCCCGTTTTTTGATACGAGTATCGCTGCCAACACAAAATTTCACAATTTCGGAAGTGGTTATCTGATGTTAACACAACTACAAAGTACCGACAATCTGATTTTGGAGGGGCCGATACGGGTTGGCAGCCCGGGACAAAAAGCGGCTGTTTGGGTTCAGTTTGAATTGCAATAACAAACTATTTTTCTATCCTCACTCTACCCTTTTATCCTCTCGATACCATTGTGGTTAAACAAGGGGATAATTGTTTATATTAACTTTTTGTAATGAATTTATGTGACCTGTATCACAAATAACAATAAACCACTTTTTGGTATTTATTTTGCGCCTGTTTTAAAACCAAAAAAACATGAAACAAATTATTTGTCCCATATCAAACGAAAAAATAAATGAACAGGTCACCCGCTTAAATGCGATTTTAGCCATTTTATTGATTATTGCAGCCTTTGCATTTCAACAGCCCATTATTCTGTTTTTTCTGGTAAGCGACTTTTTTATCCGTGCTTTTACAAAAGCAAAATACAGCCCGGTGAGTTTTGTAAGCCACCGGTTAACAAATACCCTAAATCTTGGCGGAAAAGCGGTTGACAAAGCGCCTAAAATTTTTGCTGCCCGCATTGGTTTTCTGATGTTATTAACCATCACCATCCTTTCCGTAAGCGGCTTACAATCTACGGCATTGCTGGTTGCCGGAATATTTGTACTCTTTGCGGCTCTTGAATTTGCGCTTGCCATTTGTGTGGGCTGTATTATTTACACCTATTTAGTTGTACCCTTCAATAAGTAATTTCCTCTTTCTTTCTCTCCCTTAAAATGATTTGTCACTAAATCTAGTGTCATGTCAAACGTGTTTCGTCACGACGTCATGCTGAATTCGTTTCAGCATCTTTGCTCAAAATGCAGATTCCGAAATAAATTCGGAATGACAGTACGTCAATATGAAGTTGACATGACACTAGCGCATCAATCCTTTCAACATACGCTGTACAGAGTCTTTTCTGCGCCTCGAAATATTTACCCGGTCGCCGTTTGACAGTTCCAACGTTCCACCATCGGTTTTTAATAGCGCTGAAACATGATGAAGGTTTACCAGGTGCGATTTGTGCGTTCTTACAAATGAGTGATCTCCCAAAAGCTCTTCAAAATCGACCAGTGTTTTTGCTACCAGCAAGGGACGTTTTCCTTCGAGGTAGATGTGTGTATAATTCCCTTCCCCTTTGCAATGAATAATTTTTTTAACCTCAATAAATTCAATCCTGTCGCCGGTTGGTAACCCGATCCGCGGGTTTTCAGGCTGCTTAATATTCCTCGATAATTCGCTCACTCGCCGATTTTCCTGCTTCTGCGAAATGCGTTGAGAAACTCTTGTTACAGCGGTCGCAAGTTCATTGTAATTAATCGGTTTCAGAATGTAATCGGCAGCCGAAAATCGAATGGCTTTAATGGCATAACTGTCAAAAGCGGTAACAAAAATAACTTCAAAACGTGCATTTTCGATGGTTTCCAAAAGCCGGAAACCGTTTTCCCGGGGCATTTCAATATCCAGAAAAACCAAATCCGGATCGTACTTTTCAATCAATAAAACTGCATCAGCAACCGAATTGGCCTCCCCTGTCAAAAGCACTTCCGGACAATATTCCTGTAATAATCCGGCGAGGTTTTCACGACCGTGTTTCTCGTCGTCAACTATGATGGATTTGATTTTCATTTTACTTTACCTTGGTCACGCAAAGGGTGCTGAGCTAATCACTAATTTCGCAAATATTTCTATGATCTTTGTGCTTCTTCTTTTCTTTGCATGAAAATTCTAATTTTCTTCCGGAACAATAATCTCTACCCGGGTACCACTCTGCAAATCGATGGTTTCAATTGAATATTTCTCGCCCTGCTTTTCTTTTAAAAGTTGCAGGCGTTCGGTAACAAGTTTTGTCCCTTTCCCATTTTTGGTTTTCGACATTTCTTTGGCAGCTTCCCGCCCTACTCCGTTGTCTTCAATTTTTATTTACTGCTTATCCCTTTTAGTCAAGTAAAGATTTATCTTTGATACATGAACGAGATTGAGAAATATCCAAGAGATTTTCAGGAGTTTATCACGCAGTTCAAATGCGAGGCTGACTGTTGG
>JBKEDN010000272.1:0-26901 GCA_047975435.1 Draconibacterium sp.
TATTGAGCCGGTCAACAATCTTATTTACTACACGACAGTGATGTTTAGCACCGATTTTCTCACTTAGGTTACTCGGAAATCTTAGGTATTGTTGGGAAGTATCCGCTTTAAATCGTACGTTTTGTTTCGTTGTCATTGCAGCCTTTATGATACAATTCTTAATGGGATAACATAAACAAAGGCTGTACAATTTTAATTTTTTGACAGCCTCTTTATTTCTCAACTTTGAAGGATCAGTTGTTTTTTGTGGTAAAGCGGATGGTAATGTAACCAAGTGTTCCGGCAATGGTTGATCCAATAAGAATTCCCATTTTCGCAGAATCAATAAGTATTGGATCGCTGTAGGCGAGGCTGTTGATGAATAATGACATGGTAAAGCCTAGCCCTCCCAAAAATGATACACCTGCCAACTGTTTAAAACCTACATTCTGAGGTAATTCTGCAATGTTCATTTTTATTGCTAACCACGAGAATGAAAAGATTCCGATAAAGTTTCCGATAATCATACTAATTGCAAGATTGATAGACAAAGTGACATTCGAATCGCCCGAGAAGCTGAATATAACTCCCGCATTTGCCAGGGCAAACACCGGCATAATCAGGTACGATACCCAGCCATGTAATGAATGTTCCAGGTTTTGAAGCGGTGAAGAAGTTGTTTCGGTCAGTTCCTGTAGGTCATCAATAATATGGAGTTGTTTCTTGCTCAATACTGCGGTTTCTTCTTCGGAGCCACATTCTTCCAGAAATTCATCTAAATATTCTTTGCTTCTTTTATAGAATGAACGGGTGTTTGTTTTGCGCCTTAAAGGAATTGTTAGCGCTAAAAGTACGCCGGCAATGGTTGCGTGAATTCCTGATTTCAGGAATAAAATCCAAACGATTACCCCGGCAATAAAGAATAAATACTTGGAGTAATAATTAAATTTGGAAAGCAGGGCCAGTAAAACTACAATTCCGAGGCCGATAAAAATGTTGGCCCAGATTAAATTCGAACTGTAAAAAAATGCAATAACCAAAACGGCACCTAAGTCGTCGATTATAGCAAAAGCCATCAGAAAAACTTTAATGCCTGTAGGTACCCGTTTCCCCAGAAGTGTTAGTATTCCCAGCGAAAAAGCAATATCTGCTGCCATTGGGATCCCCCAGCCTTCTCCTCCGGTATTTCCGGTATTAAGAACCGTAAAAAGTACCGCCGGAATAACCATTCCGCCCACAGCAGCAAAAAATGGGAGTGATGCTTTTTTTATATGGCTTAACTCTCCGGTAAGAATTTCTCTTTTTATTTCCAGCCCGATCACAAAGAAGAAAATGGCCATTAAACCGTCGTTAATCCATTTGTAAATTGGTTTGGACAATTCGAAACCGGGTAAACTAAAAGTGATGTATTCTTTCCAGAATCCCAGGAATTCTTTGCTTAAAGGGCTGTTAGCCAGTATTAACGCCAGTATTGTTGTCCCAAACAGGATAATACTGCTCGAAGTTTCAAGCTTTATGAATTGATTGATGGGTTCTTTAATAAACTTGATGGGTGATTTACTCATAGATGTTGTTCAACTGTTTTGCGAAGCAATAATGCCTCGTTTTTTCAAAAATAAGAATAAAAAATTACTGGACAAATATTGTCGTTTTGATAAAAAGATTTTAATTTAGTGATATTAAAATAATATCAAATTACTAAATAATTAATGTCATGGAAAAGCAATATTCTGGAATGTCTGGTTATCTGTTCCTTTTACTGGAACTGGTTCTTTTGGTGCTCATCGTAGTTGGGTTTTTGCAGGAGATGATCATCCCGGCAGTAGTTCTGATTCTTTTGTTTTTGCTAGTTGCCCCTGGATTTACGGTTGTTGATCCTAATCAAAGCTGTGTGTTGGTGTTGTTCGGTGCTTATAAGGGAACAATAAAAACGAACGGTTTTTACTGGGTTAATCCTTTTTTTGTACGTAAGAAGATTTCGCTTCGCGCGCGGAATTTTGACAGCGAAACAATTAAAGTAAACGATAAGCTGGGTAACCCGATAATGATTGGCCTGGTGCTGGTTTGGAAAGTGGAAGATACTTATAAAGCTGCCTTTGGGGTGGATGAGTATGAGCATTTTGTGGTGGTTCAAAGCGAAGCAGCACTTCGAAAACTGGCCGGTTTATATCCGTATGATAATATAGAAGACGAAACAGCAAAAGTTACACTTCGCGATGGTACCGAAGAAGTAAACAACGAATTGGAACGGGAAATTGTAGAACGCTTGGATATTGCCGGAATTTATGTGATAGAAGCACGCATTAACCATATTGCTTATGCCCAGGAAATTGCGCAGGCCATGTTAAAGCGTCAGCAGGCAACCGCCATTGTTGCGGCACGTTACAAAATTGTGGAAGGCGCCGTTAGTATGGTCGAAATGGCGCTCGACGAACTCAGCCAAAAACAAATTGTAGATTTGGATGAAGAGAAGAAGGCAACCATGGTTAGTAACCTGATGGTGGTGCTTTGTGGCGATAAAGATGCCACACCCATTGTAAATACCGGTACTTTATACTAAAACGATGGAGAAAGTGCTGTTTAGGGAAGAACAACAAACCAGTAGGAAAAAGATGCTGAAAGCTGTAGCGATAACAATCTTTTTCGGAATACTTGTATTGGGATATTGGTTTGTTCGTTTTAGTTACAACGGAAAAAATAATACAGACAAGATTTTCACCGATCCGGCTTTTATTATAACTGTTGTTTTGTTTTTTTGTGTTTTGGCAATCGTTATTATTGTTAATTCTATTTCGCGTTTGGTGACTAAGGTTGAAAACGATTGCATTTATATTCATTATTATCCCTTTAAAAAGGTATGGGAGAAAATCGATGCATCCGACATTTTTTCCTACCGGTTAAAAACCTACAGAGCATACCGGGAATATGGTGGATATGGAGTCAGGGATAGCCGGAGAAGAGGAAAGGCATATATTATTTCGGGAGAAACCGGGCTTCAGTTATACCTCAAAAATGGAACACAGATACTTATAGGCACACAGAAAAAGCAAGCCATAAAATACGCGATAGATAAAGTGATGAAAGGGAAAAAAACAGCTTGAAATGCCAAAAAAGAAAACATTTGTATTACGCATCAATCCTGATTTGATGGAAGCCGTAGAAAAATGGGCCGCTGATGATTTCAGGAGTATTAACGGACAATTGGAGTGGATCGTTTACAATGCACTAAAAGATGCAAAACGCTTAAAAAAGAATACCGAATGAGCTTGTTAAGCGGAGCAGGCGATTCGACAACCTGAAATTGATGAGACGGAAGTATTTTAATATTCTGTATTGATTTTTAAAGTGTACTTATGCCCGGTTGTTGAATTTTTAAATACCCGTTTGGTATCTTAGGCGCCACAAAATGCCAAAAGTTACAAACTTGGGAAACATACAATCAGCAAAATTTATATCATGACTCAAAAAAAAATAAATATTCCTTTTGAAGAACGCCCGCAAGGTTGTACCGATGTAATGTGGCGTCATTCACAAAATCCGGTAATTGGCCGGTACCATATTCCAACTTCCAACAGTATTTTTAACAGTGCCGTGGTACCATTTGAAGACGGTTTTGCCGGTGTTTTCCGTTGCGACAACAAAGCTGTTCAAATGAATATTTTTGCCGGTTTCAGTAAAGACGGTATCAACTGGGAAATCAACCATGAACCCATTGAAATGATAGCCGGAAATACCGAAATGACAGAATCGGCTTACAAATACGACCCGCGTGTAACCTGGATCGAAGATCGCTACTGGGTAACCTGGTGCAACGGATATCACGGCCCCACTATTGGGATTGCCTATACTTTCGATTTTAATACTTTTTATCAATGCGAAAATGCGTTTCTTCCTTTTAACCGGAACGGGGTACTTTTTCCCGAAAAAATAAATGGGAAATATGCTATGCTAAGCCGCCCCAGCGACAACGGACATACGCCGTTTGGAGATATCTGGATCAGTTACAGCCCCGATATGAAATACTGGGGAGAACACCGTTGTGTGATGAAAGTTACCCCTTTTGAACTTAGTGCCTGGCAGTGTACCAAAATTGGTGCGGGCTCGGTGCCGATTAAAACAAAAGACGGTTGGCTGGAATTTTACCACGGTGTTATAAATACCTGCAATGGTTTCCGTTATTCAATGGGGGCTGCTTTGCTCGATCCGGAAGACCCTTCAAAAGTGCTGTTCCGCACACAGCCTTATTTGCTGGCTCCGGCAGAACCTTACGAGCTGGCCGGCGATGTGCCAAATGTTGTATTTCCGTGTGCTGCCCTTAGCGACGGAGAAAAAATAGCCGTTTATTACGGAGCAGCCGATACCGTAGTTGGGATGGCCTTTGGCTACCAGCAGGAAATCATCGACTTTATTAAAGCCAATTCAATCTGATTTTTCGCTCGCTTTTAACTTTACTTTAAATCATTTACGGTAAACTTTTTAACATAGGAAATCCTGTTAAAATCCCTTATTTTTGGAACGCTTTTCGAAAAATAAATTAATACATATTAAAATGAATATTAGCGCATTACAAAAAGAAAGGGCCAAATACCAGCCAAAACTCCCGAAATCGTTAAAAGGAGCTGTTAAAGTGGTGGAAGGCGCCAAAACCGAATCGGTTGCCGATCAGAAAGAAATTGCTGCCTTGTTTCCGAACACTTACGGCATGCCTTTGCTTTCTTTTGAAGAAGGAGGGAAAGCCGGTGAGAGTGCACCCGTTAATGTGGGCGTAATCCTTTCAGGTGGCCAGGCCCCGGGAGGACACAATGTTATTTCCGGAATTTTCGACGGTATCAAAAAGATTCACCCTGACAGTAAACTGTATGGATTTTTGGGTGGCCCCGGAGGTTTGGTAGATCATAAATATGTTGAATTAACGGCTGAAATTATTGATGAGTACCGCAACACCGGCGGATTCGATATTATTGGCTCGGGCCGTACCAAACTGGAAGAAGAAGCCCAGTTTGATAAAGGACTTGAAATTGCAAAAGATCTTAATCTGAATGCGCTGGTTATTATTGGTGGCGACGACTCGAATACAAACGCCTGTGTTTTGGCTGAATATTATGCAAAAATTGATGCAGGTGTTCAGGTAATTGGTTGTCCGAAAACCATTGACGGTGACCTGAAAAACGAAATGATCGAGACTTCATTTGGTTTCGATACCGCAACGAAAGTTTATTCGGAGTTGATTGGCAACATTCAGCGTGATGCCAATTCAGCAAAAAAATACTGGCACTTTATTAAATTGATGGGCCGCTCGGCATCACACATAGGTTTAGAGTGTGCTTTAAAAACACAGCCCAACATTACACTTATTTCAGAAGAAATTGCGGATAAGAAACTCACTTTGGGCGAAGTTGTTGATTATATGGCAAAAGTTGTTGCCAAACGTGCCGACAATGGCGATAACTTTGGAGTAGCCCTGATTCCTGAAGGGTTGATTGAATTTATACCGGAAATGAAAGTATTGATTTCTGAACTGAATGATTTGTTAGCCGAAGGGACCGATTCTGAAAAGGAATTCAAAATGTTGCGTAAAAGTCACCGGAATGAGTGGGTTGCTTCTCATCTGACAGAAATCTCGTCCAATGTTTTCCGTTCGCTGCCCGATGGTATTGCCACACAGCTTACACTCGACCGCGACCCGCACGGAAACGTTCAGGTTTCGCTTATTGAAACCGAAAAACTGCTGGGCGAAATGGTAAGCACGCGTTTGGAGGAAATGAAAGCCGCAGGAGAATATGTGGGTAAATTTGGTGCACAATATCATTTCTTTGGTTACGAAGGACGTTGCGCTGCACCGTCGAACTTCGATGCCGACTATTGTTATTCTTTGGGTTACACTGCTTCTGTGCTGGTAGCCGAAGGAAAAACGGGTTACATGTCATCGGTTCGTAATACAACTGCTTCGGTCGACAAATGGATTGCAGGCGGTGTTCCGGTAACCATGATGATGAACATGGAAAAACGCCATGGCCATATGAAACCGGTTATCCAGAAAGCACTGGTTGAGCTCGAAGGTGCACCGTTTAAATATTTTGTTTCGAAACGGGGCGAGTGGGCGTACAATACCGACTTTGTATATCCGGGCCCGATCCAGTATTTTGGTCCAACCGAAGTTTGCGACCTTACCACTGAAACACTGAAGTTCGAACAAGAGAAATAAGGCTCAAACGATAAAATTATAGAAGGCTGTCCGTAGTTTACGGGCGGCCTTTTTTAGTATTTCTTACCCCAAAACTGTGTTCCCCAATCTGAATCAGCTATTGTAGAGGTAAAGCAGGTATTGCTTTAGCCAAAGTGTTCATTGCTTTACCCGAAGTAGCCATTGTTTTACTTCAAATGGCCGTTGCTTTCATTCAAATGGCCATTGCTTTGGTTCAAGTGCTCAATGTTTCAACACAAGTAGCCATTGCTTTAGTTATAGTGCTTATTGCTTTACCCGAAATGCTCATTGCTTTAATCCCGATTGCCAATGCTTTGGTTCAGGCACTCAATGTTTGTGTTGAAGTGCTTATTTCTCAAGTTGAAGCAATTATTTCCTGAGTTTGAGAGATTATTTCTTGAATTGAAGTGCTTATTTCCTGAACTAAACCAGTCATAATTTTAGGTAAAATACTCCTTTCAGTCCCTCAATCCCTCACTGGTTAAACACAAACGAAATAATGTTTGCCCCCATCCGGAGTGCTTTTTCGCGGAGTTCGGGCGGGTCGTTGTGTACAGCCTCGTCTTCCCAACCATCGCCCAAATCGCATTCGTAAGTATATAAACAAACCAGGCGGTCTTCAATAAAAATCCCAAAAGCCTGTGGAGGTTTATTGTCGTGTTCATGAATTTTAGGAAGCCCCTTGGGGAAATCGTATTTCTGGTGAAACAGGGGATGTGACGGCGGTAACTCTACCAATTCTTTTTCGGGAAATACCTTTTTCATCTCGCGCCTGAAATATTCATCCATTCCGTAGTTGTCATCGGCATGTAAAAAGCCGCCGCCTTCTAAGTAATGGCGCAGGTTCATGGCATCGCTTTCCGAAAAAATGATGTTACCGTGGCCGGTCATTTCCACGTACGGAAAATTGAAAATTTCGGGGCTGCCCACTTCAATGGTGGAAGGCTCGGTTTGAATGTTGCTGTTTAAGGTGCGGTTACAATATTCAATTAAATTGGGGAGGGCAGTCGGGTCGGAATACCAGTCGCCACCTCCGTTGTATTTCAGCAAAGCGATTTTTACACCGCTGTTTTGCGCATTTACGGCCAATGCCAGCAAAATCATCCAAATTATAAGTTGAAAACGCATGTGTTAATTTTTCCGAAAAATACAATTCGAATCTGAAACGAGAAACGAATCAATGACTTTTAAAAGATAAATTGGCAGGGGATGATCAGTTACTTATAGTCATTAATTTTTGCCTTTTTCCATCATTTTTAAAAAGTTCAGGGGTGTCATCACTGCAATTGACGAATTTCTATAATCTTTTATGTTCCTGGTGATTATTGCATCTAACCCATTAATTGTTAGTGCCGATGAATACTGAACGGAATCTTCATAATCTGAGAAATTATTTTTTAATGCCCGAATGATTTCCTTCTTGGTCGTCCCGACAATTTCTGTCATTTCAGTTAGCATTTCAACAACCTCAATTGTTTTTTTGTGGCCTAAAAATTTTCTTACAATATAATAAATGTTGTTTATGCTCACAGCAGATAAAAATAGCTTCACATTTCCCTGTTCGTTTAGCTCAAAAAGTTCACTTGCAGGATTTGCATAAGGTTCCCGGTCCGTAAAAAAGTCAATAACCACGTCTGAATCTACAAAAAGTTTATACTCCATATTTTTTTGAAAGTTCTTCTGTTAAGATTTGTTTGTAATCGGGGTTTTCTTCAATTTTAATGATTCCCTTTAGTTTCCTGACTTTTGGCGAAAGTTGCTTTTCTTCAATTTTAATTCTTTTTACTGTTACAAATTTGAAATAGTTTTCAACCATCTCTGATAGACTTTGTCCTTTTTCCTTTGCATATTCTTTTGCAATTTCAATGACCTCTTTTTCTATTGTTAAAGTCAATTTTGTATTCATCTCATTTTTTAGCAAATATACGTGTTTGAATTTGTTTTGGCACCACGTGCTTTCATGAAGATTCCCCGTTTTGATAATATCTATTCTTTTAGAAATCCAATCAGGGGAACAATAAACCGATCAAAACTTTCAACGTGGGGCAAATGCCCGATATGCGGAATTTCTACCAGCTTTGCATCAGGAATGGCGGCCTGGGTTTTCTTCCCGAGTTCCTCGTACAATCCCATTGTTGCCCTCACTTCTTCCGAAACTAATCCTTTACCAAGGGCAGTCCGGTCGCGGGTACCGATAATCAGCAGGGTGGGAGCCTGTACTTTCGAGAATTCGTACAACACGGGTTGCGTGAAAATCATGTCGTAAGTAAGTGCGGCATTCCATGCAATACGCGGGTAATCCGAATTCAATGTCCAGCCGGCCAGCAGGTTTACCCATTCGTCGTATTCAGGTTTCCATTTTCCGTCGTAATAACTTGCCTGCTGGTAATCTTTTATTTGCTGATAGCCTTTTTTTAGTTCGCTTTCGTACCACCATTCAACCGGTTTATAAGGCACCACCAGTTTCCAGTCTTCCAGCCCGATCGGGTTTTCAAGGATTAGTTTCTCCGTTGTTTCCGGAAACATTAATGCAAAGCGGGTAGCCAGCATTCCGCCCATCGAATGGCCTAAAACTGCTGTTTGGGAAATATGAAGATGATCCAGCAGCATTTTTGTATTGACGGCCAATTGCTGAAAAGTGTAATGAAAATGTTCGGGTTTCGATGATTTCCCGAAACCAATCTGATCGGGAACAATCACCCGGAAGCCTTCCCTGGTGAGCGCTTCAATGGAGGTTTTCCAGTATGCTCCGTTAAAGTTCTTCCCGTGAAGGAGCAGGATGTTTTTTCCATTGTAATTTTCGGGTTTAACATCCATGTAGGCCATCTTCAGGTTTTGACGTTGTTCGTTCAACTGCAGGTATTCAACCTGATAAGGATATTCATAATTGGTCAGCTCCAGATCGAGCCATTTTAGCTGGTTCGATTGCGCAAAAGCAGACACTTGAATAACAATGCTTAAAATAAATGCAGTAATAATACTTTGAGTTTTCATGGTATTTTCTGTTTAAATAAAATGAAACAAAATGCTTTGGCTCAAAGTTTAGGTTTTACGGGTGTTTTAGTCGTTAGCCAGATTTACAATGTGGCAGGCAACCACTCCCGCCGTTTCGGTTCGCAAACGGGCATTCCCCAGCGAAATTTCGGTGAACCCGGCAGCTTTTGCCCGGTTTACTTCTTCGGGGCTGAAATCGCCTTCGGGGCCAATTAGTATCAACATATTTTTCCCGGCGGTTACAAGTTTTTGCAGGTGTTGCTTGTCTCCGTCGTTGCAATGTGCAATGTATTTTTCTCCCTGAAAATCGGTTTTGACCAGTTCTTCAAAACGTGTCAGCTCGTTTAGTTTCGGAAGATAGGCTTTTACCGACTGCTTCATGGCCGAAACCAGTATTTTCTCCAGCCGTTCGGGTTTAATAATCTTTCTTTCAGAATGTTCAGAAAGTAAAGGTGTAATTGTATCTATGCCAATTTCCGTACATTTTTCAAGGCACCACTCAAAGCGGTCGATGTTTTTGGTGGGGGAAATGGCCAGGTGTAAACTAAAATTTCGTTTTTCAAATTCTTTGTGGGTTTCCAGAATCGAAAGCGTACAGCTTTTGGGGTGGGCATCCAGTATTTCAGCTAAATAAAAACCACCTTGCCCATCTACAACCTGGACTTTATCGCCGGTTAACAAACGCAGAACTTTTATGGCATGTTTTGATTCATCGGCGCTGAGTGTAACCGTGTTGCCCGTTATTTCCGGAATATAAAAAAGCTGCATGTTGTTTCTATTTCTGATTTACACAAAAGTAATCAAATCGTGGTTTTATCTTGCCCGAATATTGATGATCATGTTTCGAAAGAAAGCCTTAAAGATTTTCTTTGGCACTGTTCCCAAATTTGAAAACCTTGTAGAGATAGGCAACCGACGGAAGAATGATGAACACGCCAACCACAAGGGCGATCAACAAATAGAGCTGAACTTTGTACGGTGCTCCTGCATTTTGAAGCGTGATATCGGGAGCATCTTTAATGTTTACCAGTATCGGAAACTGAATGGCAAACCAACCGGTAACGATCATGGTTGTCTGGAAACCGCCAATTAGCCGCAACATCACAACATCCGGTTGGTTGAGGTATTTCCATAAAAAGGGAAGCGCCAACGTAGCCATAACAATGGCGGCAATACTTACGGGTGATTTGATAAATTCAGCTAACAAAGGATGGCCTTCAAGTTTTGCTGTCAGAAAAACCAATGCTCCGGCAGCTACTAATCCGAGTAGAAGCCGTTTGGTGACTTTTGCAAAATATTTTATGTATTCTTCATTTTTTATTTCACTTACGGTAAATATTCCGGCTAAAAAAGCAAACAACAAAACCAGGAATAATCCCATGCTCATCGCAAACAGGTTTAACCACGGATGAATGTAAACCTGGTAAAAACCGGCGTGGTAATCAAGGGTAATTTCACCCAGAATAATCCCTCCCAGCGTAACGCCTAAAAAGAAGGTGGTAAAGAGGCTTGAATATTGAAAGATGGCCGAATAGGTTTTTACCGGGCGTTTTTCATCAATGTCATAATGCCGGAATGTAAAAGCCGACCCGCGCATAATGATGCCTAGCAATACCAGTAAAACCGGAATGTGCAAAGCCGTTAAAACGGTAGAATAAACGGTTGGAAAGCCCACAAAAAGGATTACTACCACCAGAATAAGCCACATGTGGTTGGCTTCCCACACCGGGGCAATTGCCTTTGTAACAATTTTTGCTGCTTTTCCACGGGTAAACAATTCAAGGATTCCGCCGCCAAAATCAGCTCCTCCAAGCAAAACGTATAGAAAGAGGCAGACAACGAGTATTAAGAAATTTATTTCAACCATTGGAAAGATATTTTGCCTGTAAAACTTTTATTTGTCGGCTTAACAGCCAGATAACCACAAAACTAAGGATGAGGTAAACCGCAGAAATGGTGTAAAAGGTATATTGAATCCCCGGCATGGGGGTTAGCGAATCTTTTGTTTTCATAATGCCGTAAATGATCCAGGGCTGACGGCCCACTTCTGTTACAATCCAACCGGCTTCTATGGCAATAAAACCAAGAGGAGTGGCCACAAATAACATTTTCAGCCACCATTTTTTTGTTAGCCAGTGTTTGTACCGGAAAGTGGCTGCCAGAAAAATAGCTGCAATCAACATCAAAAACATCCCGATTGCAACCATAATCTGAAACGAGAAGTGTGTAATTGCAACAGGGGGCCGCTCGTCTTTTGGAATTTGGTCGAGCCCGATAACTTCAGAATTAAAATCGCCGTGTGCCAAAAAACTCAGAAAACCCGGTAGTTTGATGGCGTATTTAACTTCTTCCTTTTCCTCATCCGGAATCCCGCCAATTATTAAGGGAGCTTTTTCCTGTGTCTCAAAATGCGATTCAAAGGCAGCCAGTTTGGCGGGTTGCAATTTGGCCACATTTTTTGCCGCCAGGTCACCGCTAACGGGCTGAAGAATGGCAGCCACCGAAGCAAATGCCAGCGCAATGGTGATGGCTTTGGCATGTATTTCAAGCTTGTTTTTTATATACAAAATGGCGTGTACCCCTGCAACAGCAAACCCGGTAGCCGAAAACGCGGCAATAATCATGTGGTGCGCTTCTGAAAACCAGGCTTTGTTAAACATTGCTTTTACCGGATCAATGTTAAATGCCTGCCCGTCTATCCAGTCAAAACCCGCCGGTGCGTTCATCCAGGCATTGGCCGAAACCACAAAAATGCCCGAAAGCACGCCGGCAATCCCAACGATCAACCCGGTGTATAAGTGTACCCGTTTATTGAGCCGTTTCCATCCGTAAAGAAATAGCCCCAGGGCAATGGCTTCCACAAAAAAGGCGGTTCCTTCCCACGAGAAAGGCATTCCGATAATGGGGCCTGCATGTTCCATAAAGCCCGGCCAAAGCATACCCAGTTCAAACGAAAGAACGGTACCCGAAACAGCCCCTACTGCAAAGAAAATAGCTACTCCTTTCGACCAGGCTTTTGCCAGATCGAGGTAAACCGGGTTATTTGTTTTTTGCCATTTCCATTCGGCCACAAACATAAACCAGGGCATTACCATTCCAATACAGGCGAATATAATGTGAAATCCGAGCGAAACCCCCATTTGCATGCGGGCTGCCATAAATGAATCCATGTTTTCTAAATTAATTGTTTGTAATTGTTCCCGATTTTATCAACAGTTTGAAAACGTTTCTGTTTGTCAAAACACCAAAAGTTAACATCCGGGAAAAATATTGCGGTTGGCAATATTCTGACAGATAGGATATTAATTAAAGCTAAGGAGATATTTACAAAATCAGATTTAACATTGGGGAACTTATAATAAGGCATAGCCCGTTTTTTGAATTCTATTTTAACAAACGGGGCATCAGGTGAAAAGCAAGTGAACCCGAGCGTGCCTGCACCTCTTGCCAGCTATCGGTGTTAAAATCGATTCCTACGGTGGAAGTGGTGGGCATGTCGCCATGAAACGAATGTAACAGGTTGGCTGCAAAATAGTAAAACCCGGGATTGTGGCCGAAAAAGAAAACGGTATTTGATTTTTCCGGAAGTTTCTGGATAAAATCGAGGAATTCACCGGTTGTCAGTCCATCATAAATCGTTTCTACCTCCTGGATCTGATTTCGATCGAACCCAAGATTGTCAGCAAAAATACGTGCCGTTTTTATCGCTCTTTTGGCCGGGCTTGAAACCATTTGATCAGGAGTAACCTTGCGTTGGTTTAATTCGGAACTAATCAGTGCGGCATCACTTTTTCCACGATCACTGAGATCGCGGGAGAAATCATCGTTGTAACCGTAAGGAACGGCTTTCCCATGGCGGACTATTACTACTCGTTTCATCTATCGTTTGTTTAAGACTGAAATTGTACGTAAAAACCGGACCTGTAGTTTACTTGTAACATTAAATTGTTTCGTAAACATCAATCTCTGCTTCGGCAAGCTCTAAAATTTTGGGCACAATGCCGGTAAAATGAGGCGTGTTGTTGTGGATATCCACTGCTTCCTGATCCTTCCATTTTTCAATCAAACAAAGGACAGATGGGTTCTTAACATCTTTGTGCAAAATGTATTCAACGCATCCTGTTTCGGCTCTTGAGGCTTCTCCCAATTCCTCAATCAATTTCATAAAGGCTGTTTCTTTTCAGTGCTTTACCGTAAATTTGGCTACTATTGAAATCATGTTATAATTTTTTGGTTCTTTGATTTTGGTTCAAACAAATTTAACTTAATTTATTGCAATAGAAAATACAGAAATGAGGCATATCGGACTTTTATCGGACACACACGGATTTATTCACAACCGTATTTTTACTTTTTTTGAAAAGGTGGATGAAATTTGGCATGCAGGGGATATTGGGAATATTCAAACCGCCGACCGGCTGGCTGCTTTTAAACCGCTAAAGGCTGTTTACGGAAATATTGACGGGCAGGATGTACGGATTGTTTACCCCATGCACCTGCGTTTTAAATGTGAAGAGGTGGATGTTTGGATGACACACATTGGTGGTTATCCCGGGAGATACGAGCGCTATGTAAAGCCTGATATTTACACCAATTCGCCCGATCTTTTTATTTGCGGGCATTCGCATATCTTAAAAGTGATTTACGACCAGAAACTTAATTTTTTGCACATGAACCCCGGAGCTGCCGGTTACAAAGGGTTCCATAAGGTGTGTACGGCACTGCGTTTTGTTATCGACGGAAAGGAAATTCGCGAGCTGGAAGTATGGCAACTCCCCCGAGACGAGGCCGTGCCTACTTTGTAAATGAGTACGCCACCCAGTTGTTTTTTTCTTTGAAGCCGGCATCTTTCAATCCCAGACTTTCAGCTTTTGTTTTGATGGCAGAAATATCTTCCGTGTAAAATCCACTCATAATCAGCGTTCCTCCGGCATTCAGTACTTTGTTGTACGCAGGCATATCGTGGAGTAATATGTTGCGCTGGATGTTGGCAAAAATCACATCGTAGGTATCGGTATCCAACAGCCGCGCATCGCCCAGTTTTACTTCTATATTAGCAATGTTATTGAGTTTTGCATTTTCGAGACTTCCTTCGTACGACCATTTATCGATGTCGATAGCCGTGATTTTTTCGGCCCCTTTCATTGATGCTAAAATACCAAGGATTCCGGTGCCACAGCCCATGTCGAGCACCTGTTTTCCTACCATCTCGTTCTGAAGAATTGATTCGAGCACCAGCGAGGTTGTTTCGTGGTTACCAGTTCCGAAAGCCATGTTCGGTTCAATCACAATTTCGAATCTCAGTTTAGGATAGTCGTTGTGGAAAGGTGCCCGAACCACGCACTCATCGGCAATTACCAACGGTTTAAAATAGTTTTTTTCCCATTCCTCGTTCCAGTTCTGGTCTTCAATCAGTTCCGATTTTACATCAAAACAAAAGTCTTCCGAAAACTCGTTTAAAACTTCGTTCAGCTCTCCCTTGTGGTAGTCAGGTTCCGGAATATAAGCTTCAAACCCCGTTTCTGTATCCACAAAACTGTCAAATCCAATATCGGCAAGCTGCGCAGTTAATACTTCGCGAAGCCATACCTGAAAGGGGGTGATTTCGATGCTTACTTTTTTGTAATCCATGGGAAATTTTTTGTGAAGGTATAAAAAAAACAGCCATCCGTGTATCGAATGACTGCCACTAATTTTTTGCTTTTTCAGGCTTATCTGAAAAATTTATTTGGGAAAATATTCACGGCAAAAAAGCCAAATATTCCGCTTATACAAATAATCACAAGGTCAAGGAATTGATTTTGCAACTTTTCCTTTCTTTTCCGGATGATTATATACTGAGTAAAGGCCAACAAAAAACTAATAATTAGCCAGTAAAATGAGTTGCCGGTTTTGAAATAAAAGTTTACAAACGAGGATTTGTCATTTGTCATACTTAATTGAACGGGAAACAGCGCACCTGCAATCTTTCCTTCTTTTCTTTCCTGCTGAACGGGCCAGCTTTCGGAGTATTCGGTAAGCGGGTTTAGGTCGCGATCAAATATATGAGAACGGACAAAACCTTCACCCAGAATGGTAATGTTATAATTCAGTAAATCGCCGTAAATACGAATTTCATATACATCAGGATTAACGTCACCAACCGGAAAGCGTTCGAGCAAATAGTCATACTGTGTTAAGGCATAAATATGGTTGTCTTCTGAAAAAAGATAGGCGTAATACAATTTGTCGTTGTCGTCAACACATTGAATGGTTTTAAACTTTAAACCTTCCGGCACATCAACTTTACGGACAAAAGGTTTCCCTTTTACCATTTTTACATGAAAAAGCTGATCGGCAGAATCGATTACCAGGTAACCTTCGTCGCACGATTTTAAAGTGCTTGGAATGCCATTTATCGAAGTGGCCGGAAATTGAAATCCCCGGTGGTATAAAACAGCCGAAAACATGCGGCTTTTTTCTTCGTCTATTTGGTTGGTTTTAGCATTGATAAACTCCATTCGCCAGCTGATCCGGAAATAATCATCCGGCATTTCAAGGTTCACCCTTCCTGATTGCGACTCAAATAAGGGATAAAGTGAGGGTAGGGGAGCATGAATATCTTCCGGCTTTAGCCTGAACGATGAACGGTATTTACTGATTTGTTGCAGGTCCATTTCAACACCATTCAGCGAATCGGGTAAATTTTGGCTCATCAATAATTGCCGGGTGTACATAAACGGAAGTTTGGCTTCGTACTCTTCGCGGGTAAATACTTTTCCGCTTGTATTGGTACGAACCACCCCGTTATCAGAGCGTAGTATTATAAAGTCGTGATCAACCGCACTGTATTGGACAAAGGGCGCTTTTATTGGCCTGGCAAACATCATCCAATATAATTTGGGAAGTGCAATGGCAAACCCGGTAATGGCAATAACGACTAAAAGGTATCTGCTTATTTTTACCATGTTACATTTCTCCTTTTCTAAACCGGTAACCCGAGAACAATAATGCAATACTTAGTAATGTTGTAAAAACTGCCAATTTGATGTTTACCTGCATGTATGTGGCAGTTGGGCCGTTTTCAAAAAACAGGGGGATAAAAGTTCCGGCCACAAAAACATACAGAACACGGTATTTCCAAACCGGCTCCAGCACAATGAGGGCGAGCAAATAATAGCCTGCCAAACCGGCCAGAAACCAGGGTGTGAGCGAAACCAAAGCAGGAATAATTATGTCGGAAGGAAAATAACAGGCAGCAATTCCGGTGAAAAGCAATAGCATAATAAAATAAACGGACAGTAAACAGCCAGTGCCAAACCCCATCATTAAAAGTAGCACTTTGTTTTCGTTCAGCGGCAGATGAAAAGTGAGCTTTATCCGTTTGTTCACCGTTTCCGGGAAATATTGGGCAATGGCCACAAGTAAACCTCCGGCAAGCGGTACAAACTTAATAGGCGTAAAAAATTTAAGCCTTTTAAAGAGCAAAAGTTCCCAGTAGTTACTGGCCTGGTTAAAAGTTGTGTCGTGTTGTACCTTCAAAAAAATATAGCCAACCACCAGTATGCCAGCCAGTGCGTAAATGCCGGTGAACCACCTTATTTTTAGCCATTCTTTGTATATGATCGATTTCCACATGATTTTAATATTTTCCGGTTAGTCCGATAAATGCATCTTCAAGATTCATTTTTACCGATTGAAATGCGTGATACCTGATTTCATTTTTTGCAAGAAAATTTTTAACAAATGCTTCCGATTCGTAGGTGTAGAGTTCAACTTTGTTGTGTACTTTCTCGAAGTTTACCACGAAGTCTTCGTTTTTTAAATCGATGGAAGGATCTTCAACTTCGAGATAAAACTGCTTGAAAGCGCCCATGAAATCGTTTACATTCCGCTGTGCCAGAATGCGGTTGTAGTCCATAACCAGCACATCATCAATCAGGCGTTCCATGTCCTGAATGATATGCGATGTGGTGAAAATGGTTTTCTTTTTGGCTTTGGCATATTCGCGTAAATAGTCGATAAACAGCCTGCGGTAACCGGGATCGAGCCCCATCGAAAAATCGTCGAGAATCAATAAGTCGGGATCTTGTGCAAGGATTAGTCCCAACGCCACCTGCGAGCGTTGTCCGCACGACATGGTGGAGATTTTCTGGTGCGGTGTTACTTTTAGTTTCGACATCAACTCCCAGTACGGCTCGGGCTTCCAGTTTTTGTAAAAGCCCGAATAGAATTTTTCAATCTGCTGGATATTCATAAAGGCGTACTGAATGTGCCCTTCAATCAGAAAGCCAATACGCGCTTTGTTTTGCGGACTCAGGTGTTGCGTGTTTTCGCCATAAATAAGGCACTCGCCGCTGCGGGGCTGCAAAAAACCATTTAAAATATTGATGGTGGTGGTTTTCCCGGCGCCGTTTTTCCCCAATAACCCCAGTATCTTTCCTTCTTCAACTCGGAAGTTGAGATTCTCATAAACCAGCTTTTTCCCGTAATAATGGGTGAGGTTGTTGCATTCTATGGCGTATAAACTCATGCTGTTTTAAAAATTGATTCCTAATTGTATGCTTGTAAAATTTCGTTCAGGATCGGCGGGCATTTTTGATAAGCGTTTTTTATACTCAATGCCTGTGTAAAGTTGCAAGGGGTATTTGTACAAGTCAATTTCCCTGGCAATTTTTATTTTACCCCCCAATTCCGTCCTTTGTTTTAGCCAGAAATTGAAGTCGTGTTCCACCATTTCAACATTTGTCGTTTCCAGCAAAGACGGGTCGGTAACCAGGTTAAGCCTGCTGTTGAACCCTTTTTGATAGGCTCCGTTGATTGAAAATACGATGTCGGCAATATGTACGTCAAGTTCTTTTTCAACGGAAGCATTGACCTTGATATAGTTGAGCTCCTGTTTGTTTTTCTCAGGAACAAAATAGTACGATGTTTCGGAGGTCGAAACCTGGGCGCCGGCATTCAGCCCCCAGTTGATATGATCGCGGTTTATTATTTTATACCACGAATAATTTATTCCGAAGTTATCTTCTTTGTGCCGGTACAGAACGTATTTTGCAAGGGTTGACCACTGAAAATTCTCCTGTGTTTCTTTGGGTTCTATCACCGGTTCGTGGCCGTAAATGTGTTTGCCGGTAAAGTAAAACCTTACTTTGTGAAGGACCTCTTTGCTGTTTTGAAGAATAAAAGTGGAAGATACATCCGTTTGGAATTTTTCAAGCAGCACCACTTGAATGGGCGATAACTTTCCCCGTTTGATTTCTGTTTCTTTTTGTGAAAAAGATATTTCAGTAAGGTTCGACAGCCTGTTTCCATTCCATCCAAATTGAATACCACCGCCCCAAAGGCCTGATTGGTTGCTCCGGTTATCCATTTCCTGCGAAGTGGAATAAACGCCCATTCCCCGGAAATGATAGAAATTATAAATAGAGTCGCTGAGTGTTTCCAGCGAAATGTCTTCTTTGCCCGTTTGAAAATGTAGGTTTACACCCAGTTTAATGTTCCCGGGTTTAAAAATAATTCCGGGTTTAAAATCAAATTCTGTTGCTTTGTTGGTCGGCCTCGGGTCTTTTCTGCGGGCACCGACTCCGGTTTTGTAATTTACGTCAAATCCCACATCCCAAAATTCATTTACCGACAGCGCCCCCCGGCCCTGCATGTCAAAAAATTCCTTGTAGTAAGTGCCGCCTGTGGCATCCCCCAAAGTATAAGGGTTATCGTTGTATGGTTCCAGCACATCCACCCATTTTACGCCTTTGTCCTGCTGAGAATAATATTGAAAAACACCGTAAAATTTCCAGCGGTTTAATTGCTGGTAGCCATTTGTTTGAAATCCGTAAATATCCTGATTTTTTTCTTCCTGAAAACGATGATAACCACCTTCTTCATGATGATAAAACAGACTTGCAGTTCCTAACCTTTCAGGAATGTCATACGATTGTAAACCGGCAGCATTTCCGGATTCTGACCAGGGTGTTTTTAGCAATATTATTTTCTCTGACGATAAAGAATTGCGAGCCGAATCCTGCACCTGGCCGGAGACAGAAAAACTCGCTGTTAGAGTGAGTAGAAAGAGCTGTATTTTGTGTTTTAGCTTCATTATTGTTGCGCAATCACTCCGGGGGTTGGAACCTGATTTGTCAGAAAATCGTTGCTTGAATTATTGGTATCCTGGTAAATGGTTCGCCCATCAATTACTTCTTTTACTTTACGCCGGATGGAAACCCCTTCATAACTTCCGCTGTGTTGAATGTAACCCACATCAATGCTGTTGGGCAGGCGTTTGTAAACTCCCAGGTCATTTAAAAATGCGTTTTCAACACCGTCAATCACCCATCCGTAAGGAACCATAAAACAGTTAAATATTCCACCGGGCTCTATCATGAGATTGTCAGGATTGGTAAATATTTGTTCGTAATTATCCGATGGTAACCTGAACAGAATACAAATCATTCCCTTTGTATTCATGATCATTGCGGTACCTAATGTAATCCGCTGCATCAAAATATTGGGGACTGATGGCACATCCACGTATTTACCATTTTCCACATACATCTCCCATGTTGCGCCCGAAAGATCTATAGAATTGGGATTTCCGTTTGGATCGTCACGATGATTCAATCCTGATAATGCGATTACGAAAGATTCCCCTGGTTGAATGGGGTGTTCCTGTCCTGAGCCAGGTACAATGGCAGCAAAACTCCAGAGCGGAATACGGGGAAGAAGGTTCCTGTTTTGGTCCACCCATACATTGGGTTCGTAGGTTTTTTCGTATCGCACAGCTCCAAAACACAAGCCATCCGAGAAGAGCACTTTATCGCTGTTGTTGTAAATTTCCACAAACTTATCGGCACTGTACGTGCTTCCTTCCGGAGTTCTACTTCCTGAAGTATAGAGCTCTTTTATTACGAAGCCTTCTGTTTCGATGGAATAATCAGTGATTATTTTTAGCTGAATATTATCTTCCATAATCAACTGCCCGTTCAGGCTGCCACTAAACAAAAGCGTTTTTATGGCAGGGTAGCCACCAAGTTTTACCTCATGTTTTTGCTGAAATGAAATAACCAGGTTGTAGTTTCCCCCCCGAACGTCAAAATTTGCAATGCCGTTTTCATCTGTTGTGGCAGAAAATTCCCGGCCGGTTTGTGTATTTCGAACTAATATCCCGGTGTTGGCTATCGGAGCACCATTTTCTATGTTTTCAGGATAGAATACGCTTACCGTAAAATGGTAGGTGGCGGGTTCCCCGTATTTTTCGCAGGCAGCCAAAACAATCAGTGCTATGAATAATAAGCGTTTCATTTCTCAATCATTTAAAATTGCATTCGAATATCTGCTCCAAAATAGGGTTCCATATTTCTACGCAGGTAGGTACCTTCGCGTTTATCCAGTTCCCACGGGCGGATATTTAGAAAGTTATTGGCAAAAAACGACAATTTAAAACGCTGCGCAATTTCTTTTGAAATTTTAATGTTAAAAACAAAAAGCGGATCCAGCGTGCGGCTTTCAAACCGATACCGTTTTTCCTTGTCAATGGCCTGAAGTGCCAGGGTATTCTGAAAATCTTCAACGCGATATTCGTGTTCTGTTTCGTCGTAGTTTCTGTAACTTACCGGTAAATAGTAGTAGTATTCATCTTCCTGTTCATTTGAAAATAAGTTGGGTTGGCCTAAATAATCGCGCAATTCGGTCAGCGAGTACAATTTATACGTATCGTAACGTTTTCGCCCGTCTTTCTCGTACCAAACTGCCTGTGCAGTAAGAGTAACCAGCATCCTGACTTCCGGAATATGCGTAATAATATTTAGGTTTGAATTAAGCCGTTCCTGAACAACACCGTAACCATACTGGTTGGGAAATTTTACCACAAACGATTCCTGAACGCTGGTGTTGTTGGTATAACGTGTATAATATTCCCTTGTCCGGTAAGGAGCATTGGAGGTGTAGCTCTCGGTTTGCAGCCAGGCGCCATTTAAAATAAAGGAAGTACGTAAAGCTTCAATCTTTCCGAAATCAATGTTATACTCAATCCCTTTTTTTATGCGGTTTCTGGCATTTCTGTAAGTTGTGTATTCGGCATATTTTTCGTCCATTTCATAATTAACAGCCACTGGTTCGCCGGTTGTCGGATGCTTGTAATAAACCCCTTTATTTTCCAAATAATAAGGATGCAGACCGGCGGCAATTTGTTTGTAATTGCGGTAATTCAGCAGAGAAAAATCCTGATCCAGGATAAAGCCTCCTTCCTGTTTCTCGTAAAAGCAGGTAATCCGTGTTTTTATTTTATTTATCTGAAAATCAATCCCTGCTTCAAATTTCTCACCGGTTGAAGCTTTCAGGTTCGGGTTGCGTGTGTCTATAACTTTCGTGGTGGCAACTGCCAGGTCGGGGTAATAATTGAAGTTGTTGTAATCGGCGTATGCTTTATCAGGGTATAAATGAAAAAGGGTAGGGGCTTTGGTGGTTTGTCCGTAACCTGCCCTGATTGTTAATTTTTGGAGTGCGTACGAGCTGTTTCTGTCAAGCAGGCTGTAACTAAGGTTTAGTCTCGGGTCAATAGCCAAAGTTCCGCCGGTTTTAAATAATCCTTTGGGTTGAATATTATCCATTCGGATGCCCGCCATAATGTGCAGGTTTGTTTTACCCAGTTTCAGGTTAATTTTGTCTTCGGCAAAAAACGACAACTGGTTTAACGAAGGAATATCCGTAAACGGTCTTGGCCGGGTCCCAAGGCCAGCCGGAGGATGATTTACATCAAAAGTACGGCCATCTCCGTTGTTGCCGGTGGTACGCCATTCGGCTCCGGTTAAAATATTGTGGCTTATTGTGGATGTTGTATGGTAAAACTTTGCCTTTAGTTTTGAATAGATGTCGAAAGGCCTTCCATCATAATCCACCTCTGAATAATAAGTAGCTGGGCCAAATTCTATGGGAAATTCACCGTCAACCGCGGATGTAACAAAAAAGTTGGGGCCTGAAGAACTGTTTTCCAGTGTTTTTTCGTAGCCTTTCTGCCAGGTTTTGCCTGCTCCAAAATCAAATGAAACACTTTTAAGTAAACGTTTATTTACCGACCACAATGCCGATATTTTTGAATTCAGGTTTTTATCTTTTGCAAAATGTTTCTCCTCGGCTTTCATATCCGGATCCCATTTTTCGCCATCCAGCGAGCTCAAAAAATCCAATTTATATTCGATGTTTAAAGGGGTGGAATTTCGAAAAAAGGTGTTGGTGTATTTAAGCGATCCGTTTATTCGTTTGTACTGATCGGTTTGTTGGTTCAGGTCGCCGTACGAATCGGTGTAACCGGCATCTATGTTTATTACTCCCCGGTCGGAGGCGAGGAGATAACCTTTTTCGAAGTAAGCCTGTTTGATGTGCGGATCGGCCTGGAGTTTTACGAAATAAGGCGAACCTCCGGTTTTTGTTTTAATATGAACAGCCCCAGAAGTAAGGTTGCCCTGCTCGGCTGACGGAATGCCCACGTCAACCGTAATTGATTCGATATTGTCAACTGAAATTTGCCGGAGGTCAAGGCCTGTTCCGGCAGCAGAAGAGAAACCTCCCTGGATACTTTGCTGCATATTTCCGTCGTTCGACTGCGGGATTCCGTCGATAATAATGGCGGTTCCCAGGGCGCTGTTTACATCGGTGCCAATTTCGCGGATGCTAATTTTGGCAGGGGTTTTCAGATTTGGGTTTTCAACCAGGTTTCCCGGTACCAGTTGCATAATTTCTTTCAGACTTGTTGCCTGCACATGGTCGATTGCTTCATTCCCGATTTTGGAAGAAGTGGTTGCCCCGGTGTTACTCTCGGCGGTTACCACTACCTCTTTTAATCCAAGCGATTGTTGTTTCAGCTTAACCTTTAAGTCCATATCTTTTTTTAAAGTCATACGTATCGTGTATTCTTGATAGCCAATGTAGCTTACCAAAAAACGATAGGTTCCAACCGGAACATTCTTGATAGTGAATTCTCCGTTTTCGTCGGATGAGGTTCCGATTGTCAGATCAGGAAAAGCAATATTGGCATACATTACCGGTTTTCCGGTTTCGGCATCGGTAATTTTTCCGGAAATGTTTATTTGCTCCTGCGCAAAAATATACTCCGGGAAAAAGAGTCTAAAACAAAAAATAAGCGATAATATAAATTGCTTTCCTGGCATGTTTTATACGGTGCAAAAGATAAGGTCTTGTCTGAATTCAATACATGATTTCACTAAATATGGAACTGACTTTTACGCCATTCGTTTATTTGAAAATAATTTTATTTGAAAAAGCTTTTCCTTCAACCAGGCTTTTTACAATGTAAATACCTGCCTGGTATTGATTGGTATTGAAACGACAGATACGATTGTTCGGTTCCTGAACCGAGACGATTTTCCCGGAAATGGAATAAAGAATACACCTTTCAATCTCTTTGTTATCGGAAATAATTTCAACCGAACCGGAGTTGTAATGCACGTTTAGCTCATTTCTTGCAATTATTAATGGCGTGTAGGTTGAAATGTCAAGCGCAGTAATTCCTGTTGAATAAATTTCACCTTTTGCAAGGCCGTATAATTTATTGTTGTAAATACCTCCGATTTTAAAGATTGTAGAACCCGGGTAACATGCTATCCAATCGGTTGTATTGTTGGTAAACACCGATTTACCTTCCGGTCCCAGTATTATCATCGAATTGGAGTCGAAACGATAAAAATCAAAACTGCCTTTAACACTTCCGAGTGATGAGAAAGTTGCTCCACCATCGGTTGACATAAAACAACTGTCGGTCATTGTTACCACAAAAAGCTCGTCATTATCAGCCCAAACAGCATTCACAAACATCGCATCATTCTCTCCTTCATCGAGCATTGGATACAGATTGGTGAATTCGAGTATGGAGTTTCCGGTTTTAAGTTCGGCATTGGTAGTTTTTAAGAGGGTTTTATTGCCGCCAATATACAATGTATCTCCCTTTGAAACGATGGTGTTAACAATACGGTTTGAGAGGTCTTCACTTATTACCGTCCAGTTTGCTCCGCCATCCAGCGTTTTAAAAATCCGGCCGTGTTCGGTTTTTCCTGAAGAATAGTCGAGCCATTTGCAATAAAGCAGTAAAACATTATCGTCGGAGTAATTTAACAGGCCTGTATTTACGGCTGTACATGCGGCATGGTTTGGGTTCATACCCGGATCATCGGGATATGCTTTGCCAATTTTCGATATGTCAAGAAAATTCCAGGTGTTCCAACTGTCTGAAGTATAGATAATCCCTCCCGGCCAGTAAATGTCGTCGGGGCCTCCTGCATCGTAATCGACAAATTTAAATCGGTTAAAACTTGCATAACCAGTATTTCCATTCATACTAAGTCCGTCAAAATCGATGTTTTCGTAAAAACGGTCCAGTTCCGGAATATGCGGTAAAGTTACCGGAGACCAGCTAAGTCCACCATCGGTAGTTCTATAAAAACTTCCGTTAAAACCAATAACTGTCATTTCATTTTGGCTGGCTATGTATGCTTTTTGTAAATTCCCGTTTCCGAGAGCCTGTATTGAGTAATTGTAATTTCCGCTTAGCAAATCGTTGATGCCAATTTTATAAATGGCTGAATTAGCCAGTAAATGGAGGGAATCGTCCATTATGCCTGCAATTTCCCAAATGGAAGTACTCAGGTTAAGATTTTGCCACGACTGGCCCGAATCGGTTGAAACATATGATTTTCCGGTGTTTCCGCAAACAACAATGGTTGAATCATTTATATTCGAAATATCAAGCCCTCCTTTTAATCCGGGGAACTTTCCGAAACTTGTACCTCCATCCATCGAATAATAAATACTGTCGGCTGTTGTTACCAGATATACTTCATTTTCGTCAACCAAAGATATATCGTAGATAAAGCCCTTCCCGTTACTGTTCATATTCCCAAAATAATCGATTACAGTATCTACACTGGCTGATAGTTTAAACAGGTGTTTGCTGCCTGCGGCAAATCCGGTTTCCCCGGAGAAAACGATACATGTTGTCAGGTCTCCGGACATATCGCCACTGATGTTTTGCCAGGTGTTGCCTCCGTCTTTGGTTTTGAAAATCCCGGCATGTTTGTCGTAGCCGGTATCGTTATAAACATACCATCTTAAGGCACAAAAGGCAATGGTGTCGTTAACTATTTCGACAGATTGAAAATCGATGGCATAGCAGAGCGTATTGTCGGGGCTTAAAGTCTCGTCATTTTCCGGTAAAAAAACAGGTGCGTCAATCGCGGTCCATGTTTGGCCGCCATTGGCAGTTTTCAATAATACGCCGTTGGCATAAACATCGTGTTTTGCATCGTAAAGCTTACTTGCTCTCGAAACCAGGTACCCGGTATTGTTTTTTACACTGATGTCGTAAAAGTCGGATTCTGGTCCAATCAAATTCAACGTGTCCCAGCTTGTTCCTCCGTTGGTTGATTTAAAGAAGCTGTTATCGTAACCTGCAATTACCGCGGTATCTCCATCAATGGCCATTACTTTCAGGTTGTTTTCGCTAAGCTTTGTCATTTCCCAGTTAAACACTGGGTTTTGCGCCACCGACAGAAAACTCAGGCAAACAATAATAAATGTTAAGGTATAGTTTTTCATTCGTTTATATTTTTAATTATTCAATGGTAACTCATGTAACTCGTCCCGAGTGCTCGGGACTCGTTTCATCTCATTAAAATTATCAGTTCTCAAATGTATTCGATGGAACTCCCATGATTTTAATTATACTTGTTTGTGAAATATAGCTGCATGGTCGTTTCATTCGTTTACTTTTATAAGATTGAATTACTCGCTTCTTCTTTATCTTTTTTCGCGTTACTTATTTCTTCACTAAAATTGAACATATTAGGAACTTTATCTGTTTTCCCGGACGAATAAGAAATGCTTAGTGAATCACTTTGCAACGCATTTTCTACATTTGCCACATTGGTGATGGAATCTACAAACGTAATAACAATAATTTCCCGGTAATTACTGTCGAGTTCCGTTTTTACATTCACCACACCATTATCGTTCGACAAGTGACTTACAAGATAGGATAATCTGTTGTAAACCCTTGTATTTCTTCCCAGCGGAATTTTATAGGCCTCTAAAGCATCGTCGGAATAGGAAGAACGATAATTAAAATTTCGCTCAAAAGGTACAAATAAAGAACTCAGATATTCGCCTTTCGAAAACTCAAACAATTCGGGTTTGCCGGCAACGTTATACCCAAGTTCATACCTTACTTCTAAGGGGGTAAAAACATTTAATGCGAAAGTCATTTTGAAACAGATACTAAAGTTATTGATTATTTGATAGTTACATAATTATTGAAAATAGCATAAAAAAAACAAAATGTGATTTTGGTTTAATTCTGCTTTAATTATTTACTGAATTTTAAGCGGATTACCCCCGGCAGCTTTAATAATACCTGTAAATATAGCTAAAACCCTTTAAAAACAGCCTGTTTAGTACCTAAACAGGCTGTAAATACCTTGTTGGTTTACGGTTAAAAGCACGGCTCTTTAAAGCGGGATGCCGTGCTGCTTTTTTTGTAAAAAACACAAATGGGGTTGGTAATGGGGTTGGAAAAACAGGTAGAAAACATATCGATTTATGGTACATGGGTGTAAAAAAAGTGGCTTATCAAAACTTATTTATTATCCAAACCGTTTATTGTATTATTATTGTATAACAGCATATTACAAAAAAACAGTTTGGATAATATTTCCTTGCTAAAGCCCAACAAGGGTAAG
>JBKEDN010000276.1:0-5451 GCA_047975435.1 Draconibacterium sp.
TGTTTGAATGCAAAATATCCATTATCTAATTCAAATCGTCACGCTATTAAAAATCGCTACAAGTACGACTAACAAAGAATTTCAAAGAACGTTTTTTAATTTTTAATACCCACTAGTGAAAATGTTTATATAAAGGATTATATCCGTTTGTAAACGTTTGTAAACGCTTATTGTCGTTTACAAATATTTAACTACCGAATAAGCTCTGAGAGCCACTTTACCTTTGTTACAGTTATTTCGTTCACGGGGCCCGAAGCAAGAAACGGCTCTACAATATTAACTAAAATTTACACATCATGAATGCATTAAAAAACAGTGTCAGGCTTCTCGGCCATTTAGGAGAAGATCCAAAAGTAAGAAAGCTCGACAGCGGAAAAACAGTTGCTAATTTCAGTATAGCAACCAACGAAATTTATCGCGACAGTAACGGCGAAAAACGCAGCGAAACTACCTGGCACAAACTGGTGGCCTGGGGAAAACAGGCAGAGATTGCAGAGAAATACCTGAAAAAAGGATCGGAGATTTCGATCGAAGGAAAATTAACCAACCGGACGTATGAAGACAAAAATGGCGATAAACACTACATCTCCGAGATCGTCATTAACCAATTGCTGATGCTCGATAAATCCGCAATTTAATTTCAATAATTCCCCGTGGCTTTGCTTCGGGGAGGCCCCTTTTTTCCTCAGCAGGTGAGATGTCAGCCTTTATGGCAGACAAAGGGGTGAAATAAAGAAAATTCAAGAATTTTCTTTATTCGGGATCAGCATTAAAAAAGCAGGGAGCCTGAGCTTCCCTGCTTTCTGATTTATCCTCAACTAAATCTGAACAAGGTTCTGATTAATTAGTACCTCCTCCCGGCATATTGCCTTTAATCTGTCCCCTGATTTCACCACCTTTATTTTGTGAAGTATGTACATTCACATAAGCTCCGCCGGTATAAAATACATCAACAAGCTCAGCTAGCGTCATTCCTGTCATCGGGCCGGTGAGATCAACATCGGTAATAATTCCCTCCGCAAGAATTCCACTGGCCATTCCGGGTGGCAGTGCCGGAAAAGAAGGAGTTGGATAAAGCCACACCACAACCGGGCCGTTTTGTCCGGCAGGAGCTAAATGAATGTGAGACATTAAAACATTCTCAAGGCTGTCAACAATTAGCTTATACCTCAGTTCTGTACCTGCTTTATTCAATTGAAAAATAGCCTGGCCGCTTGCATCGGTCCAAACCGCCGGAACCTCATTTCCTCCCGAAAGATGCGTTCTGAAGTTCAGTACTTTCTGAGCACTTTTTACATTAAGATCATCCTGCAAATCATCTTTTTGACAGGATACAATTGCGAAAACGCAAAAAAGGAGTGTAGTAATTTTCAATGTTTTCATAATTATTTTGTTTAAAATGGATCATTAAATTTATTCGGTCAATGCCGCTCAATACATCAGAGAACTTCTTAAAAGCAGTACGGAAATTTGGTTTTTGAAACGAGGGGATAGTTTTTGTGTTGATTAAAATTAGGATATAATTAATTTAAATACAATAGTTTGAGAAATAAAATACTTATAAGTGTTTTATTGTTTGAGATACAGTTAGCTCATGAAAGCTAATAATTTGTCACAAAAGTATCCGGTGTATTGTTTTTTAATTTCAGAACTGAAAAGAAACGTTCTTGTCTTAAATAAAAAATATGCTAAGCAGATTCTGTAACGGAATTTCAGTTTTGAGCATAATACCAATTGTTTTTCAGTGTGAGCCTTAAGCAAAACCGTGAAATTATCCCGAAACTTTGGGAGTTAATGCCTATTAAAGAGGGAATTATCTTAGGTGAGGCTCATTCTGACTTTACTTTGGTATAATTCGTTAGAACAGGCTATGTTCTCTGATATTCAATTCTAAATTGTACCCAAAAGCACATCATTTTTTGTATTTTCACGAAGTGAGGTTTTTGAAGAAAACAAACGCCTAATTGAAATAAAGAAAGAGATGTGAAAGAACGAATTGGGGATCGGTCCCGTACTAACTAACATCAAAATGATACGAATATTTATTACAATTCTGTTGGCAGTGATTCTTGTATCCTGCAAGCAACCAAAAGATGAACCTACAGGCAAACCCACACTTTTTATTATCGGAGATTCAACGGTTAAAAATGGCCGTGGCGATGGAGCAAACGGTCTTTGGGGGTGGGGCGATCCAATTCAATGCTATTTTGATACGGCACGCATAAATATTGAAAATCATGCTTTGGGTGGTACAAGTAGCCGGACTTTCAGAAGTAAAGGACTTTGGGATAAGGTGCTGGGCAAAATACAACCCGGAGATTTTGTGCTGATGCAGTTTGGGCATAACGACAATGGCCCGGTGAACGACACCATTCGCGCCCGTGGTACCATAAAAGGTGTGGGTGATGAAACAGAAGAGATTGATAATCTTTTAACCGGCGAACACGAGATTGTACATTCGTATGGGTGGTACCTTAACCGGTTTGTGCTGGAAGCCAGAGAAAAAGGAGCGATCACTGTGATCATTTCTCCTATTCCGCGAAACGACTGGAAGGGTGGAAAAGTGATTCAAAACGATGAGAATTATGGTAAATGGGCGAAAGAAATAGCGCAGAAAGAACAAACAGGGTTTATTGATCTGAATCATAAAATGACAGAAGTGATGGATACCCTGGGCGAAGTACGTGTAACCAATCGTTTGTTTTTCGACTGGGATCATACGCATACTTCTGCAAAAGGTGCATTGCTGGCGGCTTCAAAAGTAGCAGAAGGTTTAACCGAGCTTAAATCATGTAAGCTGAAATCCTATTTGCTGAATAACCCCGAAATAAACTTTCCGAAGAAAAAACGGGTATTTATTATTGGCGATTCTACCGTTGCCAACGGAAAAGATGATATTATTGGCTGGGGCAGGGAATTGCCATTTTATTTCGATACTTCACGGGTAGAAATAATAAACAAAGCGAGGGGTGGCAGAAGCAGCCGCAGCTACCGTTACGAAGGCTTGTGGAACGAAGTACTTACCCAGCTTAACAAAGGAGATTTTTTGCTGATTCAGTTTGGACACAACGACGGAGGAAACATAGATAAACCAAAATACCGCGGATCTTTGCCCGGGATGGGAGACGAGACACAGGAAGTGCTTCGCGAAAACGATAGTATGGAAGTAGTTCATACTTACGGTTGGTACATGAAAAAATATATTTCGGAGGCGAAAGAAAAAGGTGTAACCGTTTTTGTTTTAAGTATGATTCCCCGTAATATATGGAAAGGTGAAAAAGTAGAACGGGTGGATGATTCGTACGGAGGCTGGGCACAAAAGGCAGCCACTGCCGAAAATGCGTATTTCGTTGATCTGAATACGCTGATTGCAAATGAATATGAAAATCTGGGACAAAAGAAGGTTCGTTCATTTTTTACACGAGATCATACACATACCAATACTGATGGGGCTAAATTTAATGCAGCCATACTTGCCCGGGAAATAAAAGCGATAAGAGACTGTCCGTTATACGGGTATGTAAGTTTAAGATAAATCCGAAACTTCTTTTTTGCCAAAGAGCAAAGAACAGATTATATTATTCCAGCCGATAGACTTAAATGAATCAATACCAAATGAAAAAACTAAATCTCTGTATTTTAGGTGTTTTTATCTTTTTGGTGTCCTGCCAAATATCAAAAAACAAGGTGCCCGAACCAAAAAATGTACTGGCAAAAATGGAACTGGCAAATGACTATTTTATGAAAAAGTGGCCCGACACAGGAAAGAGCATTGTCACAAACCGCGAACGTCCTAGCAATATATGGACACGCGCCGTTTATTACGAAGGACTGATGGCACTTTATAGCATCGATTTGCAACCTGCATATTACGATTATGCTGTTTCGTGGGGAGATGCACATAACTGGGGACTGCGCGATGGCTATGTTGCAACGCGTAACGGAGACAATCAATGTTGCGGACAAACATACATCGATTTATACAAAATAGAACCACATGAAAAGAGAATTACAGCTATTAAAGCATCGGTTGATTCTATGCTGGCAACGGATAAAATTGATGATTGGGACTGGATAGATGCCCTGCAAATGGCAATGCCGGTTTTTGCCCGATTAACAGAATTAACAGGCGATACTGCCTATTCTGAAAGAATGTACACAATGTATATGGATACAAAAAACAGGCAGGGTTTGTGGAATCCGGATGACGGGTTATGGTGGCGCGATAAGGATTTTTTACCTCCCTACAAAGAACCCAACGGTGAAAATTGCTACTGGTCGCGCGGAAATGGCTGGGTAGTAGCAGCCCTGGTAAGAGTACTCGATATTTTGCCCGATGACCCGCACCGTACAGAATATGAAGAAACGCTGCTCGCAATGCTTAATGCCCTGGTTCCATTACAACGGGAAGATGGATTTTGGAACGTTAGTTTACACGATGCCGAAAATTTTGGAGGGAAAGAAACAAGTGGTACCGCACTGTTTACCTACGGGTTGGCCTGGGCGGTGAATAATGGCTTGTTGGAAAGGGAAAAATATGAACCGATTATTTTTAAAGCATGGGGCGCAATGGCCAATGATGCTTTGCATAAAGATGGATTTCTGGGCTATGTGCAGGGAACCGGAAAGCAACCTTCTGACGGACAGCCTGTGACTTACACTAACATACCCGATTTTGAGGATTACGGACTTGGGTGTTTTCTACTTGCAGGAGCAGAGGTTTTCAAAATGGTTCAGTAATTTGATTCTAAAATGTATCGCTTTGGGTTAGAGAAAAACTGCCAGCGAAAAAGGACAAGCCAGAATTTGTTTAGAGTTCAATAGAACATCCATTTTTTTTTTGAAAATAGTTTTTTTGGGTCGAAGGGACGTTTAAAATTATAATTTGGCTTTCTCAATTTTCATTGTTAGGATAATAAGTAGTTACCACTTGCTGCACCGGTTATTAAGCAAAATTTTTTCATGGGCGGTGTTGTAGGTTTTTAATTCACTTTACAAAATAAATGGTTGAATGTCAATGGTATTGAATGTCCTATGGCCATTTCTGTAGTTTTCTTTTTCACATTGCTGACATAAAGTTGGCATGGTGCCAATTGCCTCTGCTACGGCAATGGTCAGCCTTAGGAATTCTTTTATTAAAAGATAAATTTAGTGTAAGCCTTAAACTTTTATCTGTACAGAGGGTCTTTTTATGTATTCATCATGAATAAGTTGATTCGAATTCAGAAACAGAAAATAAAATTTATTGAAATGAGTAAAATTCAGGGAAAGATCAGGGTTTATCATCGTTATTTAGGATTTTTTTTGGCAGGGATAATGAGTATTTATGCGAACTGCTTATCCCTTTTAGTCAAGTAAAGATTTATCTTTGATACATGAACGAGATTGAGAAATATCCAAGAGATTTTCAGGAGTTTATCACGCAGTTCAAATGCGAGGCTGACTGTTGGG
>JBKEDN010000277.1:0-8188 GCA_047975435.1 Draconibacterium sp.
GGAAACCTGGCCTGAAAATCAAAAATCGTTAGGCTTTTAAATTGTTGCTCCATATTATTATTGTTAGATTCCCCCAATTTACTGATTTTTTAGTTATTGACAAAATGCCTAATTCAATTATTTTAATAAACTAAACATTCATTTCAGGCTGGAAGTTTACAATAGCCGTTCCATTTTAAATTTCGTTGAAAATAACGACAATCTGTCACCTTAAAAAACTTTTTTCAATGTCTTCAGTTGCAATGATGGTCAGCACCTTTTTCCCATCGGGCGTAAAATTTGGTGTGGCACAGGCAAAAAGATTATCAATCAAATGATCCACTTCTTCCTGTTTCAGATCCACGCCATAGTTCAAAGCCGAAGCCTTTGCCAGCGAGAGTGCAATCTGTTCCTTTGCTTTTGTACGTGCATCAACCGGCGAATTTTTATATTCTTCCAATAATTTTTCAACAATCAACTCGGGCGAAGTAACATCTAAAACACCGGGCGTACCATTGATTATGAATGTGTCTTTCCCAAATTCACGAATATCAAAACCCAACGAAAGCAAATCGTCCAGAATGGATCTCAACACAGCCGCATCGGCAGGGTTCAACTCAATGGTTTGTGGGAAAAGTTGTTGTTGGCTGGCCACCGAATCCGACTTCAATACTTCCATAAACTGCTCAAACAAAATGCGTTCGTGTGCACGACGCTGATCAATCACCATCAAACCGGACTTTACAGGAGTAAGAATATAACGCTGTTTTAGCTGGAGTACTTTCTTCCCAGAGAAATGCTCGCTTTGCCCTTTATAAAAATCGTCGGGTCGTTTTGCTGATACCGGCTCTTGTTCGGGCTTAATTTTTAATTGAACCCCCTCGTACAAATCTTCCCAGTTCTCAAGGTTCTTTTTCTCGCGAAAACTAGTACCCTGCGAAGGAGAGTAGCTACCTCCTGAATGCTGTTTATCGGTATCAAACGGATTGTAATCGGGATTAATTTTGATATCCGGAAAGCGTATCCCTTCTGCACTTCGTTTTGGAACCGGGATGTCGATACTTCCACTTTGGTCAAAATCGATGGAAGGAACAACATTATGTTTCCCAAGCGATTCGCGCACTGCTGCATGGACTATTGGCCAGATATCCCGCTCGTTTTCAAATTTAATTTCTGTTTTTGTGGGATGCACATTTATATCAATTTCTCCCGGATCGAGCTCCAGAAATAAAAAATAAGAAGGAAACGAATCGGGCGGTAACAACTGTTCGTAAGCCTGCATTATTGCTTTGTGAAAATAAGGGTGGCGCATAAATCTCCCATTCACAAAAAAGAACTGCTCCCCCATTGTTTTGCGGGCAAACTTTGGCTGCCCGATAAACCCAAAAATTTTTACAATACTGGTTTTCTCATCTACATTAACCAGGCTGTGTGCCAGGCTCTTGCCAAAAACATCCACAATTCGTTTGCGGTGGTTAGCCGCCGGAAGTTCGTAAATTGGTGTTCCGTTGTGAATCAGCGAAAAACGAATTGCCGGGTTGGGTAGTGCAACCCGCTGAACCTCCCAAATAATGTGTTTTAACTCGGTTGAATTGGCTTTCAGAAATTTACGCCGCGCCGGAACATTAAAAAACAGGTTTTTAATCAGGAAATTCGTACCGTTATTTACACCTGCCGGCTCCTGTGTTTTTACTTCAGAACCAATAATATGAATAAAAGTTCCCAGTTCATCTTCTACCTTTTTGGTGCGCAGTTCAACATCGGCAATGGCGGCAATTGAAGCCAGCGCTTCACCTCTAAAACCCATGGTACGAATACAAAAAAGATCGTTGGCACTGCGGATTTTGGAGGTAGCATGCCGTTCGAAAGCCATGCACGCATCGGTGGGTGACATCCCGCAACCGTTGTCACTAATCTGAATCAGTGTCTTTCCTGCGTCTTTAATATTAATGGTAACTTCGGTGGCTCCGGCGTCGAGTGCATTTTCTACCAATTCTTTCACCACTGATGCCGGCCGTTGAATGACCTCACCGGCAGCTATCTGGTTGGCAACTGCATCGGGTAACAACTGGATGATATCGCTCAAAATAGGATTATTATTCGATTAGAAATTAATAAAAGGGAAATTGATTAGCCCAAAAAATCAGAATAGAAAAACAGGTAAAGAACCAATGCCAAAACCAAAATAATCCAGATTAATCTTCGGCTTTGCGACCTGCGTGCACTTTCTGTTGAACGGGAAAGTCCTCCGGATGTGCGGAACTGCCCTTTTATGTTTGGACGGTAAGGTTTTCCATCGTCCACTTTTTCATCCACAATTCCCAACTCGTCTTTTATTCTGCGTTCGCGTTCCTCTCTGGCGTCTTTGTCAGGATCCCAAAAACGGGGGGAAATACCGAACTTCTTCGTTCCGGGTGTATGAAAAAAATTGCCAATCATTGTCATAGAATTTATATACAAAGATAACCTTTATTCTGCAAAAATTATTCTGTTGCGCACCTTCCCTTGGTCAAAGTAGTAACGAAACATCGAATCAAAGTGATTTCTCGAGTATCCTCGTTAACTGCTCGTCACTTAACCTGACAGGGTTTCCTTTCATGCTGCTGGCCACTTTTGCTTTTTGTACCAAATCCGGGAAGTCATTTGTGGTAAGTCCGAATGTTGAAAGCGACGGAACATTTAACGCTTTCAGCAATGTTTCTGCCCAGGCCACCACATCTTCTGCTTTTGCAAGCCCACTGCCGGTAAGGATTTTGGCCAGCTCATCGTATTTCGAGATACTGCACCCGTTTTCTTTTAAAGCCTCAATATTGGTTTCCATTACTGCTATCATCAGGCTTGCACAAACTGTTCCGTGTGGTATCGGGTATAATCCACCCATTGGGCCGGCAAAACCATGAACCGCCCCCAATTTTACATTGGCCAGTGCCATTCCGCCCAGTAAACCGGCCATTGCCATATCGGCTCTTGCTGCTTCATCGTTCCCGTTTAGCCAGGCCTTTTTCAGCGAGCGGGAAATTCGATGTAAGCCTTCTCTGCAAATCATATCGTTAAAGGGATTTGCCTGGTTCGATACAAAGGTTTCCATCAGATGAGTAAAAGCATCGAGCCCCGTACTTGCCGTAAGTGCAGGCGACATGGAGTAGCTTAGTACCGGATCAACTACAGCAACATCGGGGTACATAAAATTGCTGCGAAGACTCACTTTTACATTGTTCTCGGGAGATTTGATGACCGAATTTTTAGTGACTTCGGCACCGGTACCTGCGGTTGTGGGAATTGCGATACATGGCAATGGTTTCACCGACAATGATTTTCCAAGCCCGATAACTTCCAGATAATCCAGTAAATCTCCGGGATTGGTTGCCATAGCAGCAATCGCCTTTCCTGTATCAATTACACTGCCGCCACCTAATGCAAGAACCACATCGCACTTGCAGCTGCGTGCCAATTCTGTTCCCTTACGCACAAGGTGAGTTGTGGGTTCCGAATCAACAGAAAAAAGCTGTACTTCTGTGCCCGAGGTAAATTTCTGTACCAAAGCAAGCGCCCGTTCCTGATTTTTACCTGACACAAACAGCACTTTTTTTCCCAATTCTGCAATCAAATCCGGAACTTTATTTACTGCATGATTTCCAAATATTACCTGAGAAGCTGTTGAAAATGAAAAATTAATTGCCATAGTAAAATCTTATTTTCAAAAGAATGCCCTTCTGTGTTTTGTAATATTACTCCCAGCTTTCATCCTCCGGGAAAACATTATAAAAAACAGTGGAGGTACGAGGTTCGGCCATCATTTCCGAAACTTTTTCACGCCAGCGCTGATAATGCTCGGTTAGTTTATGTTTTGCCGGATCTTCGTAATGCCGATAAACTTCAACCAGTACAAAGCGAGTGGGATCATCTTGTTGCTGTACAATATCAAAACGGGCAACTCCGGGTTCCAAAAGACTGTTTTTTGCATTTTCGATGGTTGCCTCCATAAAATCTTCAACGTAATCCTTTTTCACATGAACAAAAACATGAACGATATACATAGCTTTGATTTTTTATTTTCAGACAAATAACAGCCGAATGCGCAATCATCAGGCTTTGCAAAATTGATAAATATTTCCTGAAACCATCACTCTTCCCAAACAATCTTTTACAGCTCTGCCTTACAATGCCAAACACCCGCCTACAACCACTTTTTCCGTTTAAAGTAATAAAGCAATGCGGCTGCCAGCACCAAAATTACGAGCCACAAAATGGGGTAAGAATATTTGTAATCAAGTTCGGGCATGTAACTGAAATTCATCCCGTAAATCCCGGCAACAAATGTCAGCGGAATAAAGATGGACGCAAAAATGGTGAGTGTTTTCATCACCTCGTTCATCTTGTTGCCCATATTCGAATTGTAGATATTTAGCTGATCGGAAACCAGGCTGTTATACAATTCGATGGCATCGGTACATTGCACAGCCAGTTCGTGTAAATCGGCCAGGAATTTCTGGTTCTTATCCTGAATATAGGAATCTTCGGTGCGATTAAGAAGAACCAGAAAATCGCGCACCGGGCGAATCGATTTTCGCAGGTAATTTAATTCGGTTTTGTACTGATAGATTTCCTCCACAATTTTAGTATCCATTTGGCGGAACAACCGGTCTTCGATATCCTCCACTTTTGCTCCGATATTCTCGATTAAAATGGTGTAATTATCCACAATTGTGTCCATCAAGGCATACGCCAGGTAATCATTCCCGCTGTTACGAATGCGGCCTTTGTTTTTACGGATTCGTTCGCGCACCGGATTAAACACATCCCCTCTCCTTTCCTGTAAAGTAATTACACAATCTTTTCGGAGGATGATGGTAATTTGCTCGGCATTTATCCGTTTTGAGTCCTCTAGCTGGTGCATCATTTTCAGGATAAAGGCATCGTAAGTCTCTCCATTGTCGTATTTGGGTTGTTGATCGGTGTTCAGAATATCTTCGAGCAAAAGCGCCGGAAGCTCAAACTCTGCCCCCAGGTTCCGAATTACATCCAAATCGTGTAATCCATAAATATTAATCCAATTAACAGCGTCCGGATTGATTTTCGCCAATGCTTCCTGTGTTGTGGTAATTTCTTCTTCCACCAATGAATCGGTATCAATCTGCATGTACTGAATGATGGGCTTCTCCATCTTCTGTTTACCGATAAGCACCAGCGAACCCGGTACCATTCCCTTCGCTTTTGAGCGGTCTTTTAAAAATCGAGCCATTACAAGAATGTTTTTCTTAAAGATACTATTTAAACAAATTACTGCAACTTGTCTCTCCCCTTTCCCAAACAAAAAACTCCATCTGAAACGCTTTGTTCAAATGGAGCTTTGGTATCTTTTTTTGATTCTTTAGACTTATTTCTGCCTGAAAAATATCTGAACCGGGACACCGGTAAAATTAAAATTATCACGCAGTTGATTCTCGATATATCGTTTATATGGTTCTTTGATGTATTGTGGCAGGTTAGCAAACAAGGCAAAAGTTGGCGTTGGTGAGGGCAGCTGTGTACAATACTTTATTTTTATAAATTTTCCTTTTACAGAAGGTGGCCCGTAATTTTCGATTGCTTCGAGCAGTACCTCGTTCAATTCCGATGTTTTAATGCGTTGCTTGCGGTTTTCATACACTTCCATGGCGGTTTCGAGCGCTTTGTGTACACGCTGTTTGGTTAGTGCCGAGATAAAAATAATCGGCACATCGGTAAACGGGGCAAAACGTTCTTGTACCTGTTCTGCAAATTTTTTGGTAGAATGCGTATCTTTTTCAATCAGGTCCCACTTGTTTACCAGCACCACAACCCCTTTTTTATTCCTGACAATCAAGTTGAAAATATTTACATCCTGCGCCTCCACTCCGCGGGTTGCATCAATAATCAGCAAACAAACATCCGAGTTTTCGATGGTTCGTACCGAACGTAAAACGGAATAAAATTCGAGGTCTTCGTTTACCTTTCCTTTTTTCCGCAGACCGGCAGTATCCACAATCATAAAATCGTGGCCAAACTTATTGTAGCGGGTGTGAATAGAGTCGCGCGTTGTACCTGCCACATCGGTTACAATGTTGCGGTTTTCGCCGGTTAATGCATTTATGAACGACGATTTTCCAACGTTTGGCCGGCCTACTACCGACAAATGCGGCAATTCGTGTTCCTCTTCCACTTCCGATGTTTGAGGCAGTTTGGCTACCAGCACATCAAGCATATCGCCGGTACCGCTTCCTGTCATGGATGAAATACAAAATATTTCGCCCAAACCAAGGCTGTAAAACTCCTGTGCATCAAGTATGCGCTGGTTATTATCTACTTTATTAACTACCAGTACAACTTCTTTTTTACTTCGACGAAGTATATTTGCTACCGCATCATCCAAATCGGTTACACCCGATTCCACGTCCACTACAAATACAATCACATCGGCCTCATCAATCGCCAGATGTACCTGTTTGTTTATTTCGGCCTCAAAAACATCGTCTGAATTTACCACATAACCACCGGTATCGATCACCGAAAATTCAACTCCGTTCCACTGGCTTTTGCCGTAATTGCGGTCGCGGGTTACCCCGGCGGTTTCATCCACAATGGCTTTGCGTTGTTCTATTAAACGGTTAAAAAGTGTTGACTTTCCAACATTTGGCCGTCCTACTATTGCTACTATTTTACTGCTCATTTTTTAGCTCTTCTTATTCCCCGAAAGGGGAACATTCGGTAAAATGTTCCTTGTATTATTCTTTTAACAAATCATCTTCACTCCCCCGGATGACCCGGTTTTAACAGGAGAGAAAATTATTTATATCGCATCGTAGCCAAAATTTTTCAACTGGCGGTCTTTTTCACGCCAGTCTTTAGCCACTTTTACATACAGCTCCAGAAATATCTTTTTCTCAAAAAACTCCTCTGCATCAACCCGTGCTTCTGACCCCACTCGTTTAATCATTTTTCCCTGGTGCCCGATAATAATACCTTTCTGGCTTTCGCGCGAAACATAAATCACAGCCCTGATATTAATCAGCTTCTCGGTTTCCTTGAACTCTTCCACTTCCACTTCTACCGAGTAAGGAATTTCTTTTTGATAATTGAGTAATATTTTTTCACGGATAATCTCCTGCACAAAAAAGCGCTCATTTCTGTCCGTAAGTTCGTCTTTCGGGAAAAATGGCGGGCTTTCGGGCAACAGTTCCAGGATGCGGTCGAAAATAGGTGCAATGTTAAATTTTTCGAGTGCCGAAATCGGGAAAACATCTGCCCCCGGAAAAACATTTCTCCAGTATTCGTAAAGTTTTACCACTTCTTCCTGGTTCGACAAATCAATTTTATTTATCAGTACGATCACCGGCATATTCGATTTACGCACCTTTTCAATGTACTCCGGATTTTTGTCGCTCTTTTCTTTTACATCGGTTACAAACAGGATAACATCCGCATCAATCAGCGCCGAATCAACAAATTTCATCATCGATTCCTGCAGTTTGTAACTGGGCTTCAGAATACCGGGTGTGTCGGAATAAACAATCTGGAAATCGTCACCGCTTACAATGCCTTTAATGCGATGACGGGTAGTTTGCATTTTTTGGGTGATAATGGAGAGTTTCTCTCCAACAAGTGCGTTCATGATGGTGGATTTCCCCACATTCGGGTTCCCCACAATGTTCACAAAGCCTGCTTTATGTGTCATTATTTCAAATTTTAGGTGATCCTTCCCTTTCAGGAATTCTAAATAAATTACTAAAAATCAGCGCAAAGATAATTCTTTTAATGAATAATACGAATACCGGAATCGCTCTTTAATTAATTGTAAAAATCAGCTTTTAATCCTTTCAGTCAACTACTCTATATCTAGGAAAAGAGCCCTGTTTTTCGTATCTTAAAGAATACGGGTACTATTTCAAAAAAAACAAAGCCATGAAATCGCTCACAAAGCTGGATAATATAGCTATCACCGTACACGCCCACCGAATACTCCGAATACTTTTAAACGAAAATCCTGAACTGGAAAAGATGATGCGAAACTCGGCAACGAGTGAAATTGCGCTTCGTTCCGTTAAAAACTGGGCACTACCTAAATTAAAAAGACTGCTTATCCCTTTTAGTCAAGTAAAGATTTATCTTTGATACATGAACGAGATTGAGAAATATCCAAGAGATTTTCAGGAGTTTATCACGCAGTTCAAATGCGAGGCTGACTGTTGGG
>JBKEDN010000278.1:0-21572 GCA_047975435.1 Draconibacterium sp.
CCCAACAGTCAGCCTCGCATTTGAACTGCGTGATAAACTCCTGAAAATCTCTTGGATATTTCTCAATCTCGTTCATGTATCAAAGATAAATCTTTACTTGACTAAAAGGGATAAGCAGTATTAATAATTACGAGGTTCGAAAACTTCCTGTAAACCGGATCAACAAGGAAATATTTCCAAACTGTTGATCGTTGATCAAAGCGAATCATATAATCTACCTTGCCGTATGCGGTAAAATGGTTAAAAAGCTCATCCGGGAAAATCTCCAGAATTCCCAGAGGTTTGTTCCATAGGTTTTTATTGGTGTAGTAAACGCTGAATCTCTCAGCTGTTTCGGTCTCAATCCATATAATCCCTTCATCGGTTCCCGAAAACTGATATGCAGTACCGTGCGGCGTATGGTTCTGTTTCAACGGAACCAGTACATTTTCTTTTGCATCTTTAAAAAGAACGTTCTCCGTTTGGGGAGTTTCAATAATCTGTGACGAAACTTTGATGAGGTCTTTTGATGTAACATAATCTCCATCGTGCAAAAACAGTTGGGGCCCGTTAACATTTGGAGTAAGGTTATTACAGTAAAAGAGGTTGTTTCTTAAATTGTATGAAGGCAAATCAGAGTAATTAACAAAATAACTGTCTGTACAATTAAAGCGGAACCTTAGCGGGGTTAAATCATGCTCTGATTTTAACAACTCAGGATCGGCTGCCAGCAAATGAAATCCTCCGGGAAATGTTTTAAATACCATCTCCAGATTTCTCAAAAATTGAATGGTTGGCTCATCACAACTTATTTGAATGGGCCTGAAACGGTTGTCGTGAAAATAGCGGTGGTTAAATTGAACAGTAAGTATGTGTGTGAAATTCTGATTCATAGTTGCTAACTGGTGGTTTCTGTTTGACCGACTGCGGGAATAAGTTTCTGAACCGGAATATCGTCGTGCATTACAATACCAGCTTTGTATAAAACCGAAGGCATCAGCTTACTTCCGATTGCCGACCATAGGTGGCTAAGTTCGTCGTATCCAAGGCTGTTTAATTCAAAACTTATGTATCTCGGACTGTTTGTGTCTTTTACATCAAGCGGGATGCGTTTATTGATATGGAAAAAACGGATAAGCGCTGAAAGGTAACTCAATCCTTCGATGTAAATATTGCTGTCGAAATTGGCACAAAAAAGTAATCTTAGGTTAACAGGAAGCGAAGAACTTCGAAACGCAAAAGTACCGCCTCCGGAATGCTGGTTGCGGTTGATACTGTTTTTAAGGGTAGATTCTTCTTCCAGCCCAACGAGAAAAAATACGATCTTACCTGCTACGTTTTGAGCTTCAGAACCATCGGGTTTAACTATGTTCGAAAGAACTACTTTGTTTTCCGAGATGGAGAACTCATTCCTCAAATGTTCGTTCAACAGGTCTCTAATATACGTTAGCGCAACATCTATCATGTTCCACAAGGATTAATGCCTAAACTTTTACGAGAATCAAGAAATGGATTGATTTAATGGTCTATTATCTTGATTGTCAATTTATTATGACCGGTTGTGCCCCGGTTCTACTTTTCAATAAGTTGAAGAAAGTTACAGAAAATATGTATAAAAACCTATAATCAGACATAATTATCTTTTTTAATTTGCATTATGTATGTATTTTGCTTTTCATCATTTTATAAATTAACTTACGTTACCTGTTACAAGAGAATTACGTACGATATATTTAATAAATGTTCAATACCTGACTGCTATGATGACGCTTGCTTTTTTTAGTACAGAATTGTTGGTGATTTTGATGATTTCAGTTCTTTTTACCGTACTTGTTGTGGTAATATTTGGGGCCAGGTTAAAAGCTGTTATCAATTATATGTTTAAGTGGAAAGAGTTGGAAATTAAGTTAAATGAGCAGTTGGAGGAGAATAATCGTATTCAGGCAGAGTTGAATAACTTTAAAGATAGCCTGGAGAAAAGCAATAGCGAAAAACAGGAATTAATACAGAAATTGGCCGACTGGGAGTTTCGTCTGAAAAGGTTGGAAGAAAAAGGTGTTCAACCTTCAAAAGAGAAGGCAAATGAAAAAGAAGATATTGTAATTGAATATTACATGAACAGTGAAAATGGCTGAAACTAACCCCAGGCAGTTAAGCGCATCTAAACAATGCTTTTCCCCTCTTTCATTTTTTCAATTTTTAAACCCGATTGTATATCCTGCGAACGGATAATGTTGTCGTTTCGGCGCATGCATTTCAGAATACAATAATGCAATACATTGATAATGGATGCAGCGCTTAATTCGTGTTGTTCGGCAAGTTGGTCGATATTAACATCGTTGTCGTATTTAAAATCGGTGCTTGTCGATTTTTCCCAAAGCTGATGGCGCAGGTAAACATCCGGAATCTCAAAATCCAATATTAGTTGAAACCTTCTGAAAAATGCCTCGTCGATGTTTTTTTTAAAATTGGAACAAAGAATAACCAATCCGTCATAATCTTCCATTCGCTGAAGTAAAAACGATACTTCCTGGTTGGCATATCTGTCGTGCGAGTCGGAGGTATTGCTTCGTTTCCCGAACAAGGCATCTGCTTCGTCAAAAAAAAGTATCCAGTCTTTCGACTCGGCCTGGTTAAAAACATGCGATAGGTTTTTCTCCGTTTCACCAATGTATTTCGAAACCACCATCGACAAATCAACCTTGTAAACATCCATGTTAAATTGCTTTCCGAGTAAGCTTGCGGTAAGTGTTTTTCCTGTTCCGGGAGGCCCGGTAAACAATACTTTAAACCCGGGCTTGATTTTTTTTCCAAAGCTGAAATTATTTTTCAGGTTTTTTCCGTGTTCGATATAATCTTTTATTTCTTCGAGCCCCTGCATTAAATTGGCGGGCAAAACCAAATCGCTCCATTCCTGGCTGGTGCTAATTCTTTTGGCGGGAAAATCAGCGTTAAAGTCGGGTTTATATTTTTCTCCGGTGGTGCAGTAAAACAGGTATTCGGGAGTAACCGACAAAAGCCCCGAAGCCATCGGGTCGGTATTGGATTTTTTTTCCAGTTTGATGATACCGTGTTTTCTTAAATAGTAATCCTTGTCGAATAAATAAAGCAGGTCAAACCGTTTTCCCAGATTGTGCCCAGCCAGTATAAACAATGCAGTTTCACCGGTTGGCAGGTATCCTTTAAAAGATTCATTTCTGACACCGCCAAACTCCGTAAAAGGAATGTCGTACAATTCATTTTTCATATGTAACATGTCTAACAACGAAGGTTTTACATGCGGTATTAATGCCAGTAAAAGAATCAGTCTTTCCTCCAGTCCCATTTGGTATTTCTTTATCAACGCGGTGTATGGGCACGGATAATTCTCAAGCGGTGGAAGCGCTAAAGTGTTTATCGCTTTTTCATTGGCCGATTGCTCAAAAGTAATTTTACCCCTGAGCAGGATAAGTTCCTGGAACCATTGCAATTCCTGCTCAAGAAAAGCTGCATTAACTGATTTAATAGTCATTTCAGGGAATGGATAATTTTGTGTTTACGTCATGTAAATTACGGCTTTCATCAAAAAAAATCAAACAGAAGTGATTGTTCTTTCTCTGATACCTTTCCCATTAAAGCTAAGTGATTGATTACATAATTGTTGATACAAATAAAGGTAATTTGTTGACTGATATCCATTTTAACCGGAGCATGCTGACTTCAACTCTTTTAAAAAACGGCAGATGAAGTGTTAAAAATAGGATGAACTGGTAATTTGATCCGGTAATGATGAATTTGCTGCGTTATATTTTATATACTTGTATAACTGAACAAACTTATGAATGGGCTCAATCTCGAGTGACATACTTAAACTTTTGAATAATAAACAGGATGCAGCCTTCGAAGTTGTATTTAATCTTTATTATCCCCGGTTAGTCTATTTTGCGCGTGAATATGTACGTGAAGCCGATGCCAAAAACCTGGTGCAGGATGCATTTGTTTCCATGTGGGAGCGAAAACCACAATTTATGAGCGAAGCCCAACTTCAGAGTTACCTGTACACCAATGTAAAAAACAGTTGTTTGATGTTGCTCCGGCACGAAAAGGTAAAAAAGAAGTTTGCCACCAACCTTGTTCTGAAAAAGCAAAACCAACTTTACGAAAGGGCTTTGAAACAGGTGGATACTTCGGAGTTGGCGATTCAGGAAATGGAGAAAATTATAGCCCGGACACTTTCAGAATTACCCGATCGTTGTCGTGAGATTTTTATTTTAAGCCGGATGGAAGGCAAAAAAAACCAGGAAGTGGCCGATCAACTCTCCATCTCGGTAAAGGCAGTAGAGGCTCAAATAACAAAAGCTTTGAAAATTTTCAGAGTGGCTTTAAAAGAATATCTGCCACTGGTTGCCTTTCTGCTTGTAATGAGATAGTAGAAAGAATTCGATTCGAAATTCAATAAAAACAATGTGAAAGTTGCCCGCGAGGGTAGGGTAGAATACTATGTACGCATTCTACCTGTGATTATTGCACTATGAACAAGATAGATTTAACTGAAAAAATATCAAAAGGAGAATCAATCAGCGAGTCAAAAGAGCTGTTTGATTTTGTAAATGAATCGGCAGAAAATGCTGAGGAGTACATTCGGCAGAAAAATGTTTGGGCTATTCTGCAAACCGGAAACCAAATGGATACAGCAGGTATCGAATCGGGATACAGAAAAGTTCAGCACCGTGTAAAAAAGAATGTATGGCGAAATCCTTTTTTCAAGGTATTTAAATATGCAGCAATTATTTTTCTGGCATTGGCTGGAGGTTACTTGCTAAATCGGGCTGAACCGGAAACAGTAATAGCAATGAACGAAATTTCGGTACCACCCGGAAACCGTACTTCCGTCACTCTTCCCGATGGAAGTGTAGTTTGGATCAGCAACGGTTCAAAGCTTATTTATCCTGAAAATTTTACCGGCAACACGCGAAATGTGCAACTCGAAGGAGAAGGATTTTTTGAAGTAACACACGACAAAGAACACCCGTTTATTGTTTCTGTGGGGAAAGAAAAAATCAAAGTTTTGGGAACAAAATTCGCAGTAATGGCGTATCCCGAAGATAATCAGGTAAAAGCAGAACTTATCTCAGGAAAAATTCAATTCGATATTTTTACAGGTGATGTTGGGAATGAGTACAAATCATTTCTGGTAAAACCATCGCATAGTTTAGTTTATGATAAAACATCCGGGAAGGTCTATGAGTCAATCATCCCGGATGGTTTTTACGACTACTGGCTTGAAGGCACCTATCGCTTTAAGAATGAGTCCTTCGCGTCTTTGTCTAAGAAGATCGAACGAATCTACAACGTTGAAATTATTTTTGAGGATGCCAGGTTTAAGACACGCACCTTTACCGGTACACTTCATATCGACGATAATATCTATACCATTATGGAAGCCTTCAAAAGTGCGTCGGGAAAACCATTCAAATACAAATACGATAAAGGAAAAATATTTATTAAGAACTAGATCTAACTAAAAACTTATTGCCAATGAACTAAAACAAAACTGAACTAAAAACGGGAAATGTCTGCCAACACTTCCCGCCTGTCAGGAAACACTCTACTGTTTCCATCTTTCTGAGAATCAATAAATAAGCCAAGTGGCTCAATTATCGAACTTTAACACGTTAAATGTATGAAAAAAACGAACATTTGCAATGGGGGAGATTGCATGCCTCATTTCAAAAAACTGATTAAAACTATGAAGATCACATGTTTGCTTTTGTTGGTAGCCATAGTACAGGTTTCGGCCGCTACGTATGCGCAATCCACCAAGTTGACATTGGACATGGAAAATGCCAAACTATCTGAACTGTTTGAAGAAATTGAAAATTCAAGTGAATTCCGGTTTTTCTACGACAGCAACGCAATAGACCTGTCGCGGGAAGTTACCATTCACACTGAAAAATCAAATATCAACGATATTCTGGCCGAGGCATTTGCAGGTACAGAATATTCTTATGTGTTAATCGACCGACATATCATTGTTCAAAACAAAGGAAAAGAGAGTACCGTGCTTGCCGATGCAGGTTTGCCTCAGAATGCGGTTCAGGGTGTTGTAAAAACTGCAGGTGGAGACCCGATTCCGGGAGTTACAGTTTTGGTAAAAGGAACCACCAACGGAACGGTTACCAACGAAGACGGAGAATATTCTTTAAGTGGAGTGATGAATGGCGACATTCTTCTCTTTTCGTTTATCGGGATGGAAGCCCAGGAAATTGAAGTGGGCAACAACCGGACCATTGAAGTGGTAATGCGCGAATCAACCATTGGAATTGAAGAAGTTGTGGCCATTGGTTATGGTACCCAAAAGAAAGAATCCTTAACCGGTGCTATCGCTTCTGTTGGAGCAGAAGACCTCGAAAGAGTCCACGCCTCAACCGTAAGTTCTACTTTGGCCGGTAAACTGGCCGGTGTATCATTTCGTATGCCCGACGGACGTCCGGGAGCTTCGGCAACCATACAGATCAGAAACATGGGAAATCCGCTGTATGTAATCGACGGAATTCAAAAAGATGCAGGTCAATTTAACAACCTGTCACCAAACGATATTGAAAGTATTAGTGTATTGAAAGATGCATCGGCAGCTATTTATGGTGTTCGTGCAGCAAACGGTGTGGTAGTGGTTACCACCAAACGTGGTAAAAAAAGTACCAAGAACACCATCAATGTAAATGCTTACATGGGCTGGCAAAACTGGTCGCGTTTTCCCGAAACCGTAAATGCTTACGACTGGATGTTGGGTAAAGCGTATGCCGAAATGAACCTCGATGGAAGTACCAACATTACACAGGCCGAACTGGACAAATGGAAAGCCGGTACCGAATACGGTTACCAAAGTTTCGACTGGTACGATTTTATCATTCAGCCCAATGCTCCACAAAATTCTATAAACGTGAGTACATCGGGTGGTTCTGATAAAATCAACTACTATTTCTCGCTTACCCGTCTTGATCAGACATCGGTTCTTGGCCGTGAATTTACTTTTGACCGTACAAACTTTCAATCAAATATTGATGCGCAGATTACCGATCGTTTAAAAGTTGGCGCTTCGATCAATGGCCGTATCGAAACACGTGATAACCCGGGTGTTCCCGGTGGTGATGACTACTGGGCGCCTCGCTTTGCCTTGTTCCGTAACCGGCCCACCGAAAGGCCTTATGCCAATGACAATCCGGAGTACATCAACAACATCGGGCACATGGCAGAAAACTGGGGTTTGTTAACCAAGGAAAAATCGGGTTACTGGACCGAAGACTGGCGTGTTCTTCAGTTAAACTTTAATGGTCAGTACGATTTCCTATCGAAGGACTATCCGTTAAAGGAACTTATTCGTATTACATTGCCGACCGTTTAATGAACGGCCACGAATATACCTACGAAGCATATTCTTACTTTCCTGAAACCGATGAGTACAGGGTAACTTTTACTATGAACAACCCATGGCGCGAGCGTGGTACACATAAAGTACTCGAAAATGTGTTGATCGGTCAGATCGACTATGCCAATACATTTGGCGATCACACAGTTTCGGCCACTTTTGCCAACGAGCGCATTGAACGTCGCGACCTGGATGTTTGGGTACACGCTGTACCAAAAACCAATGCTTTGCCGTTGATCCAGTTTCCGGATATGGATACCTACAACGATTTGGATGCAGAAAGTGCGCGGATTGGTTATATCGGCAGGGCGAATTACAACTATGCCAATAAATACTACGTAGAGGTTTCGGGCCGTTACGACGGTTCCTGGAAATTTACCTCCAGTAAGCGTTGGGGTTTCTTCCCTTCAGCATCGGTTGGATGGAGAATTACGGAAGAAAAATTTGCCAAAGAACTGCTTGGGGAAAGTACTTTCGATTTAAAACTCAGAGGTTCGTACGGGGAGCTTGGTGATGATGATGTTGGTATTGGAAACTTCGATTATTTAACCGGATATAATTATGCTTCGCAGGCAGTTATTATGGACGGTGAAATTATTACCGGTGCACGCGACCGTGGTGTTCCTGTAACAACTATTTCGTGGTTTACCAGCCGAATTACAGATATTGGCGCCGACTGGTCGCTTTACAATGGGCAGCTAAACGGAACGGTTGATTATTTCTACCGCAAACGCGATGGCTTGCGCGGGCGTAAATACGACATTCTGGTGCCCAACGAACTGGGTTATTCCTTACCCGATGAAAACGTAAACAGCGATGCTACCATGGGGGGTGAAATGTCGATTAACTATGAAGGTTCGGCAGGCGATTTCAAATATGCCGTAGGAGGTAATGTTTCGTATGCACGCAATAAGTTTCTCGAATCGTATAAACCTCGTTTTGGTAACTCATGGGATCATTACCGCAACTCTTCTGAAGATCGCTGGACAGGAACATTCTGGGGATACGAAGTTGTTGGGCAGTTTGAGTCGTTCGAACAAATTAACAGCTGGCCGGTAAATAACGATGGTAACGGAAACCGCGACATGCTGCCCGGCGACCTGATTTACAAAGATGTAAACAACGATGGTGTTATTAATGGTTACGATGTGCGCCCGATTGGTTATCCAAGAGACCGTAACCCAATCGTAAACTTTGGTATCAACCTGTCGGCACAGTGGAAAGGTTTCGACCTGAAAGCTGATTTTTCCGGAGGTGCGGCTTATTCGTACAACCAAAACTGGGAAACACGCTGGCCCTATCAAAATACAGGTAACCTGTTAAAACAGTTTTACGACGATCGCTGGCACCGTGAAGATCCTTTTGACCTGAACAGTGCATGGATTCCCGGAAAATATCCCGCTCTTCGCTTTAATACCGGGTGGCACAGTAATTACAACAAACAATCAACATTCTGGTTAACCAATGCGCATTATCTGCGTTTGAGAACACTGGAAGTTGGTTATACTTTGCCAAAAGACTGGGTAACAAAAGTGGGAATTCAGAACTGTCGTTTATACCTGAATACCTATAACCTGTTCTCGATTGACAACCTGAAGAGCCTGGGCGTAGAACCGGAGATTATGGATGAGAACGGTTTGCAATATCCGCAAAACAGTATGGTGAATATTGGGGTAAATCTTTCATTCTAACTAAAAAACTGAATTAACATGAAAAATAAGATTTTATATATACTGCTTCTGCTTCTTGCATTTAACTGGAGCTGTAACGATGGAGATTTTCTGGACCGGGAACCCACCAATATTTTGCTGGATAATCAGGTTTGGAAAGACGAGGCATTGATTCTGTCGGTAGTCAGTGATTTGTATTTCAGAATTCCTGAATATCAATCGCTAGAAGGTTGGTGGAATTTTGCCGATTTTGATGAAGCATTTGCTTCAAACTTTGGTGACTACTCGCGGCATAAAAATAACGACTGGGGATATGGAGAATGGAGCCTTTGGAATTACGGCTATATCCGCGAAATCAACCTGTTTATTCAAAAAGCACAATCCGATCTTACTGCTTCTTTAGACCCGGCGGTTAAAGCACGTTTTGTGGCTGAAGGTCGTTTTTTACGTGCAAATGCCTATTTCGAGTTGGTAAAACGCATGGGAGGTGTTCCGCTTATTACCGAGCCTTTGGAATACGATTTTAGTGGCGATGCAACCTATTTGCAACAACCCAGAAAAAAGGAATCGGAAATTTATGACTTTGTATTGAGCGAACTGGAAGCTATTCAAAATGATTTGCCAAACGATGTAAACGAAAAGAGTAGGGCAACACAGGCTTTGGTTTTGGCGATGCAGTCGCGCGTTGCATTGTATGCGGCTTCCATTGCAAAATATGGTGCTAATACTCCGGGTGTTACATTACCGGGTGGCGAAGTCGGAATTCCGGCAAGTATGGCCGAAGGTTATTACACCAAAGCTTTAAGTGCAGCCGAAAAACTGTTAACCGGAAGTTACGACTATGAACTTTACAATAAAAAAGAAGATCTATCGGAAAATTTTAACACGCTGTTTCTGGATAAAGCCAATAATCCCGAGGTAATTTTTGTACGCGATTATGTACAAAGTGAACGTTGGGATGGAAGGGCAAACCGATGGACACTCTGGAACCAGCCCTGGTCGGGTGCTGAAGATCTGGAAGGCGGCCGTACCAATCCGTCGCTCAACCTGGTTCAGTCGTTCGAAAAGCTGGACAATACTTTTGCTACATTCAAAACCAAAACCGAAGAGGGAGATTATATTTTCTTCGATAACCCAATTGATATGTTTGCAGGCCGCGACGCCCGTTTGGCCGGAACTGTAATTCTTCCCGGATCAAAATTCAAAGGAAAAGATCTCGACATTTGGGCCGGTTATATGTTAGCCGATGGCACCATTATTACCGGAGACGAGTTTGGACAGCGCAAAGAATTACCCGGAACAAGCACCCAAGTGCAGGTAGTTGGTTTTGACGGACCGATTGACGGACGTGAATTTAGTGCACAAAGTGGTTTTTATGTGCGTAAACACATGGATACGCAAACCGGTAGTGGCCAGCGCGGTTTAAAAAGCGACCGGTGGTGGGTACGTTACCGTTTGGCCGAAGTTTACCTGAATGCTGCCGAAGCTGCATTTGAACTGAGTCAGGATGGAAAAGCAGCCGGTTACCTTAACACGGTTCGTCAAAGAGCCGGGTTTACAACCGACTTAACTGCCGACGATGTTACATTCGACCACATTGTTCACGAACGTAAAGTAGAGCTGGCATTTGAAGGACATCAGTTGTGGGACATGAAACGCTGGCGTTTGGCGCACATTGTTTTCAATGGCGAAAAAGTGGCTTTAACCGACAAACCATGGAAGGCTGACGAAGTGAGCACCCGTGTATTTGGTTTGTGGCCGTATAAATATTACGAACCCGGAAGTCCGAACAACGGAAAATGGATTTTCAAACAAGTGCTTCCCAACCAGGTAACCGGTGCCGACCGTTTCCGTTTGGGTAACTACTACTCGTTTATTAACGACGAGATAAGGAATAACAATCCACAGATCGTTAAAAATCCTAATCAGTAATCCTAAAAAAGTAAACAATGAAGAACTTAAAATTTATATTGACTTTGATTGTTGCCGCTACCATTTTAGCATCATGTGGTTGGGACAATTACGACGAACCGAAATCATTTCTCGAAGGCAGAGTGGTGTACAACGGCGAACCAATCAGCGTAAGTTACAACGATGTAACTTTCCAGTTGTGGGAGCCCGGTTGGCAACTTTCGTCTCCGATTGATGTGGTGGTTGATCAGGATGGATCATATTCAGCCTTGTTATTCAATGCCAAATATAAACTGGTATTTCCTGCCGGGCAGGGGCCTTTCAGAATGGTAGCTGCCGATACTATTTCAGTAGAGATGAAAGGAAATAAAACCATGGATATTGAAGTAGAACCTTACTACATGGTCCGCAATGCACAATTCTCGGCCAGCGGAGGTAATGTTACAGCCACATTTCAAGCTGAAAAAATAGTTACCGATTCTGATGCACGCGATATTGAGCGGGTAAACCTGTATATAAACAAAGGAATGTTTGTTGATTTCAGGACAAACATTGCAAGTGCCGAAATTGAAGGTGGAGATATTGCTAATCCTTCATCAATCAGTATGACTGTGGCTGTTCCGGATATGACACCTACACAAAACTATGTATATGCGCGTGTAGGACTTAAAGTTGCCGGGCGCGAAGATATGATCTTCTCGCAGGTACAGAAAATTGACTTATAGAATTTCTTAAATAAAAGTTATCCCGGAATTTTCCGGGGTAACTTTTTTGTTCTCGCCTTTTTACTTTAGACCAACTGTTTTTTTACCTTAAACTGAAATCTAATGTTTTGCAGAATTCATATGAGCGGTATTGTCTCAATACTTGCCCTGATGCTTGTTGCCTGCACTCCGGGAGAAAAGGCTGGCGAAAGCACAAACGAAAACTCATTTAAGGCCCCGGCCTATCCACTCATCACAATCGATCCATACACCAGTGCCTGGTCAACAAGCGACCGGTTGTACGATACGCCGGTAAAACACTGGACAGGTAAAACGCACTCGTTAATTGGCGCATTGCGGGTAGATGGTGAGGTTTACCGGTTTATGGGGAAAGAAGTAATTCCGCCACGTGTACTACTCCCGATGGCAAATTATAAACACTGGGAGGCAAATTTTACCGAAAGGAAACCCCGCGAAGGATGGGAGATTGCAGGCTTCGATGATTCGGCATGGACTACCGGAAACGCTGCTTTTGGAACCTCCGGAATGCCTGCCCTGGCAACCGAATGGAAAAGCCGTGATATTTGGATCAGGCGCACATTTGACTTGCCCGAAACGCTGGATGATGAAGACATTTATTTGGTTTATTCGCACGACGATATTTTTGAGCTTTACCTGAATGGTGTTCAGTTGGTTAAAACAGAATATGAGTGGCACAACAATGTGATGTTAAAGCTCGACCGAGGCCTGTTAAAAACCGGACAGGAAAATCTGATTGCTGCACATTGTCATAACCGGACCGGAGGCGGGTATGTCGATTTTGGAATCGTTCAGGAGAGAGAAGAAACCGAAATTTTTTCTACCGCCGCTATTCAGAACAGTGTTCATCTTTCTGCTACAGCCACACATTATAATTTTAGTTGCGGGCCGGTTGGTCTTGAGCTGGAGTTTGTTTCGCCCTTGTTACCTGATGATCCCGATCTTTTGTCGCGGCCGGTGAATTATATTAATTACAACATCAAATCGAACGACGGTAAAAAGCACGTTGTTCAGATTTATATTGAAACAACCCCCGAATGGGCAGTAAATGATTTGAGTCAGGAGGTTTTTCTTCAACGCGGGGAAATGCAGGGGCTTGCATTTATTAAAGCCGGTACCATAGAGCAGCCTGTTTTGCAGCGAAAGGGAGATAATGTCAGAATTGATTGGGGATACCTGTATTTAGCGACCATTGAGGCCAGCCATGCAAAGCTTGAAATTGGCGATTATATTTTTTCGAAACAGGCCTTTGCAAACGATGAGGTACCAGCAAGCGGGGTGGACGAGTTTAAAACAAAAATGAGCCAGTCGATGCCGGCCATGTTTTTTACCGAGCGTTTTGGCGAAATAGATGCCGAAGGCAAAAAAGGGCATGTTATGATTGCCTACGACGATGTAGAATCCATTCAGTATTTTGGTGAAAACCTAAAGGGTTGGTGGACAAAAAACGGATCAGTAAAAATTGAAGATGCACTTCAACTGGCAGCAGATAATCATGAAAAGATATTGGCCCGTTGTAAAAAATTTGACGACGAATTGTATGCGGAAGCCTTACAGGCCGGAGGCGCAAAGTATGCTGATTTATGTGTGCTCGCATTCCGCCAGTCAATAGCTGCACATAAACTGGTGAAAGACAAACAGGGTAACACCCTTTTCCTGTCGAAAGAAAATTTTAGTAACGGCTCTATCGGAACTGTGGATGTAACTTATCCTTCGGCGCCGCTGTATTTGAGATATAACCCGGAGTTATTAAAAGGAATGCTCAATCCCATCTTTTATTATTCTGAAAGTGGAAAATGGACCAAGCCATTTGCTGCACACGATGTGGGAACATATCCGCAGGCCAACGGGCAAACTTATGGTGGCGATATGCCGGTAGAAGAAAGTGGAAATATGGTTATTCTTACAGCTGCAATTGCCAATGCTGAAGGCAATGCCGAGTATGCCGGAAAGCATTGGGAAGTGCTAACAACCTGGGCGAATTATTTGTTGGAAAATGGTCTCGATCCCGAGAACCAGCTTTGTACCGATGACTTTGCAGGCCACTTTGCACACAATGTAAACCTGTCGGCAAAAGCCATTATGGGCATTGCATGTTACGGTAAATTGGCGGCAATGCTGGGGAAAAACGATGTGGCAGAAAAATATACAACACAGGCAAAACAAATGGCGCAGGAATGGATAAAAATGGCCGATGATGGTGACCATTACCGCTTAACCTTTGACCAGCCCGGAACCTGGAGCCAGAAATACAACCTCGTTTGGGATAAAATTCTGGATCTCGGAATTTTTCCACCGGAAGTAAGTCAAAAAGAAATAGCTTATTACCTGACCAAACAAAACAAATATGGCCTTCCACTCGATAACCGGAAAGATTACACCAAGGCCGACTGGATTGTTTGGACTGCCACGCTTGCCAACGATCAGGCAACTTTTGAAGAATTTATAAAACCTTTACATTTGTTCGTCACCGAAACACCCGACCGTGTACCTATATCCGACTGGTATATGACCACCAATGCCAAAAAGGTTGGTTTTCAGGCTCGTTCAGTGGTAGGTGGATATTTCATAAAAATGCTGGATTAAAATTAAAAGGATGCCAAAACTCGTTTACATATCTGTTTTCATCATAACGTTGCTCTTTTCTGCCTGTACAGGTAACCAAAATAAAAGCAAAAAAGAAAAAAATGCTGTAAAAGTTAGTGAAGCTACCTTCACAAATCCCTTATTACCTGTTGGTCCCGATCCGTGGGCATTGCATCACAATGGTTTGTATTATTATATGAACACGGTTCAGGATCGTTTGGTGCTTTGGAAAACAGCTGATATTACCAACTTAAAAACAGCTGACCAAAAAACAATCTGGCAACCTGCTGACCCCTCTAATTCGAAACACTTGTGGGCGCCCGAGATTCATTTTATTGACGATAAATGGTACGTTTATTATGCTGCTGACGGAGGTAATACGGATGATCATCAGTTGTACGTACTGGAAAACAGTAGTGCTGATCCGTTTGATGGCGAATTTGTAATGAAAGCACGTATCAGTACCGATCCGGATAATAATTGGGCAATCGATGGTTCGCTTTTCGAACATCACGAAAAATTGTACATGGTTTGGTCGGGCTGGCAAACCCGCCGGATTGACACCGAAACACAATGTATTTACATCGCTGAAATGAAAAATCCGTGGACACTTGGATCTGATAGAGTGCTGATCTCGAAACCAGAATTGGAATGGGAACGAAAATATGTGAATGTGGACGGGTCAATGCCCGATCATAAAATTTTTGTAAATGAAGGCCCACAGCCTTTACTTAGTCCGCGAGGAAAATTTGTACACCTTATCTACTCCGCCAGCGGATGCTGGACACCTTATTATGCACTTGGAATGTTGACAGCCAATGCCAATGCTGATTTGCTTGATCCTAAATCGTGGACAAAAGCTGAGCAGCCTTTGTTTCGTCAGTCGCCTGAAAACGGGGTTTATGGTACCGGGCATAACAGCTTTTTTAAATCTCCCGACGGAACGGAAGATTATATCCTGTATCATGCACGTGATACCGAAATGGATCCTCCCGGGAAAGGGGATACCCGTTCTCCGCGGGCCCAGAAAATTGACTGGGACGACAATGATTATCCGGTTTTTGGTGTGCCTTTCCCGACATCAAAAAGATTGAAGAAACCATCAGGAACCTTGATGAATTAGTAGGAATGAAACGCAGTTTTTTGATCATAGGTTTAGTATTTAGTTTAGTTTTGATCATGACAGTGGAAGCTGGTGCTCAGTCTAAACAACCGGCGCCGGCCCCACTGTTCAGGGATCCTGTTTACGATGGTGCAGCTGACCCTGTCGTATTCTGGAACAATGTGGAGAAAAACTGGTGGATGCTTTATACGCAACGCCGTGCCAACGAAGAAACTGCCGACGTTGCTTTTTGTTACGGAAATGAAATTGGCATTGCAACTACCGGAGATCATGGAAAAACATGGATTTACCGCGGAACACTGGATTTGGAATTCGAACACGGGAAAAATACATTCTGGGCACCCGAAGTGGTTTTTGACAAGGGAACCTATCACATGTTTGTCGTATATATTCGCGGAGTACGCAACCATTGGGGCGGCGATGCCCGGATGGCACACTATACCAGCCAAAATTGCTGGGACTGGAAATTTGAAGGTTTACTTTCACTTTCGTCTGATGCGGTGATTGATGCAACACTTTACCGGGATAAAAACGGAACCTGGAAAATGTGGTACAAAGACAACAGTCAGTCGTGGCTGGCTGAAAGTAAAGATCTCTTCAACTGGATCTGGCGCGACAAACCGATTATTGCAGATCAGGCACACGAGGGCCCGATTGTTTTTGAGTTTAAAGGATACTACTGGCTGATTACCGACCAGTGGGCAGGAATGGGAGTTTATCGTTCTACCAACTTGGAAAACTGGAAAAAGCAGGAAAAACCGATACTGGAAAATGCTTCCGACAGGCCGGATGACAAGCCCAGCGGTGCGCACGGCGATGTAGTGGTGGTTAATAACCATGCTTATATTTTTTATTTTACCCACCCGGGACGCGAATCGCATTCAAAAGCAACACTCGACGAACACGGGAAATATCCCATCAACGAAAAACGTTCTTCAATACAAGTGGCAGAACTGCTGGTAAACGATGGCGTTTTGGAAGTAAAAGACAGAAATCAACCTTTTCATTTTTATTTACCCGATTTAGAATAACCCTATTTTATGAAATTAGCTTTGTACTTTTTAATAATTCTTGCCGGCTTGCAATCAGTGCATCTAAAAGCACAAACTCCGGTTGCGTTGGGCGATCCGTTTATTATGCTGTACAAAGGAAAATATTATGCCTACGGAACTGCTGCAAAAGATGGAATTAAGGTTTTTGTTTCTGACGATTTAAAAAACTGGGAAATACCAGCAGCAGCAAGAAATGGCCTGGCTTTGTACAAAGACGATGTTTATGCCGATCAAAAATTCTGGGCCCCTGAAGTTTACTTTGTGAACGGGCGTTTCTATATGTACTTTTCAGCTGATCTACATATTTGTGTGGCAACCAGCGACAGTCCAACCGGCCCTTTTGTTCAGGAAAAGAAAGCTCCGATGATTGAAAATGAAAAGTGTATCGATAATTCCCTGTTTATCGATGATGATGGTCGGGCTTACCTGTTTTTTGATCGTTTTAACGATGGCTTAAATATATGGCTTGCCGGGTTAGAAGATGATCTGATGACTATTAAGTTTGAAACCATGACAAAGTGTATCAATGTATCTCAGTCATGGGAAGAAGTATGGCCGCGCGTAAACGAGGGGTCGTTCGTGGTAAAGCATAATGATACTTACTACATGACCTATTCTGCCAATAGTTACGAAAGTCAGTTTTATGGAATCGGGCTTGCTACTTCATCTGATATTACCGGCCCATGGGTTAAATACGATAATAATCCGATTTGGCAGAAATCGGGAGACTTGGTTGGAGTAGGGCACAGCGCTATGTTTACGGATAAAAAGGGGAAACTCCGAATCGTATTTCATGCACACAACAGTAAAAGCGAAATTCATCCCCGACTAATGTATATTAGTACCGTTGATTTTGTGATGGAAGAAGGCAGGGAAGTAATGAAAATTAGCCCCGACTATTTAAAACCGCAATTAAAGACAAACTAATTACTTTGCATTAGGGAATGGGCGAAAAGAAACAGAAAATGAGCATGACAATAAAAATTTATACAATGATTTTAAAGCGATGGCTTGCGCTAACTTTTTTTCTTTACAGCTCCCTTAATTTATTGGCATGCAGTAGTTCGGGAGACACTGGCGGGCCACAGGAAGTTCCGGGAATAAAGGAATTAACTGACGGTGTGAGAATTGCCTGGGATTATAGCACGCGGGTTAAAATTGCGCCGGCGGCCGGACATACCGAAGCCTATTGTGGCTATTCACGTCTGATTCAGCTTTATAACGGAAATCTGGCTTGTGTTTACGAAACTTCGTCGGGTAACATAGAGCTGGTATTTAGCAACGACTTGGGAGAAACGAGGGGAGCACCTCAAATTGTTTTCAGTAGAAATAATAATATTAACATGGCTGTCCCCGATATTATCCAATTAAGTGATCATTCCATATTGGTTGCCTGTAATCCCCGTCCGCGGAAACCTTATACAAACGATCGGAAATTCGGAATTAAGGTTAGAAAAAGTACCGACGGCGGGATAAGCTGGCAGGATGAACAATTGGTTTATGAAGCCCAATCAACATTTAACGATGGATGCTGGGAACCTTCCTTTATTCAGCTTCCCAACGGGGAGGTTCAGCTGTTTTTCGCCAACGAAGGCATATTCACCCAATCCAATGAGCAGAATATTTCCATGCTTCGTTCAGGTGATTTTGGCGAAACATGGTCGCCCGAACCTGTTATTGTTGGGTTTAGAGAAGGACATCGTGACGGAATGCCCGTACCGTTGCTTCTTAAAGACAAAGGAGAAATACTGCTTGCAGTGGAAGACAATAAAATTGGAGAATTTAAACCGGCAGTTTACCATGAAAAATTGGATGATAACTGGGCTGATGGGTATGTTGCTGCAAATGATCAGCGCCGGGATTATCACCCGCTTACCGCCCCACTTCCAAATGAAACTTATGCCGGAGCCCCTTATTTGGCAAGATTAAAGACGGGCGAGGTTTTGCTTTCGTACCAGTCAAACTGGAACAGAACTGGTCCGTGGGACCGCTCGTGCCAAATGGTTGAGATTGGTACCGACTCAGGAACACAATTCCGGAATAGAACTGTACCTTTTAAAATGACTTCCGAAAAAAGAGGCTTGTGGAATTCAATTGCTGTTATAAAAGATGGCACTGTTCCGGTTGCACTTACCTCAACCAATGCCTATTCGAGTACTTCAACCGAAGTATGGATGATTAAAGGGCATGTAATACCGGAATACGAAATAAAAACAGGAAGCCCGATCATTGACGGAGCTTTAACCGACGAATGCTGGCAAACGGAATGGCCGTATTTTGTCGGACATGAAAGCCCAACCAAAATGAAAGCTTCCTTGTGTATCGATGATAATAATTTATACGTTGCGGCTACAGTTGGCAACCCGACAAGCGAATTTGCCTCCAATGGTAAAATTACTTTTCAGCTTGATACACAACGAAAAGGTTATGAAGCCCCCCATGAAGGAAACTATTCATTTGAATGTGGCTTTGATGGTCAAATTGTTGTAAAAGAAGGAAGTTACGGTGAGTGGGTAGATAAGAATGCATCGGGTGAAGTACAGTGCCGGGTAAAAAACAATAGTAGTGCAAGTCAGCTGGAATTGGCTATCCCATTGCAGTTGATAGGAAATAAAATGAGTAGCACCTTGGGAGTGAACTTTGTTCTGTCGTATCAGGCACAGGGAAACACAATCAATGAATCACTGGCAAATTGTGATGATAATAGTCCATACTCCTGGTGCCCGGTTATAACTGAATAACTCAAAAAAATAAATAATATACAGATGAAAAGAGTAATTTTTTTAATGTTGACAGCTGTTGTAGCGTTTTCAGCTTGTCAAAACAAACCTAAAAGAGCTGAAGAGAAGTCGGTAAAAAAAGAAGCTGTTGTTAGCAAATGGACAACAGAACAGGCAAATACCTGGGCAGAAGAAAATGGCTGGTTACGGGGAAGTAATTTTAATCCGAGTACTGCAATCAATCAGCTGGAAACCTGGCAAGCTGAAACTTTTGATCCGGAAACAATCGATAGGGAGCTCGGATGGGCAGAAGAAATTGGAATGAACTGTATGCGCGTTTACTTGCATCATGTTGCCTGGGAAGTAGATAAAGAAGGCTTTAAAAAACGCATGAGTCAGTATCTTGACATCGCAGACAGCCACGGTATAAAAACCATTTTTGTGTTTTTCGACGATTGCTGGAATGCTACTTACCATGCCGGAAAACAACCTGATCCCAAACCAGGTGTTCATAATTCAGGTTGGGTACGCGATCCGGGAGATTTATTGTACGAAGACGACAACCTGGTTAACATTTTGGAAACTTACGTAAAAGATGTACTTACCACGTTTAAAGATGACGATCGCATTGTCATATGGGATTTGTACAACGAACCTGGTAATTCTAAGTATGGTAATCGTTCCATGCCATTACTGAAAAAGGTATTTAACTGGGCCTGGGAAATCCGTCCATCACAACCGGTTTCTGCCGGAGTGTGGAATGCTTCATTGACCGATTTAAATAAATTTCAGCTCGAAAATTCTGATATTATAACTTATCATAATTACGAAGGGCCGGAACAACACCAGGCTGCTATCGACACCTTGAAAAAAAGAGGACTGCCCATGGTTTGCACAGAGTACATGGCGCGCCGTAATAACAGCTACTTCCAAAATATTATGCCCATTCTGCACGATCAGAACATTGGTGCCATTAACTGGGGATTGGTAGCCGGAAAATCGAATACAAAATATGCCTGGAACGAACCAATTCCTGACGGATCGGAACCACCACTTTGGTTTCACGAGATTTTCCATCCTGATGGAACACCATACAGCCAGGAGGAAGTGGACGTAATTAAGCGATTAACCGGTGTTGAATAAAACGGGAAGGGTGATTGTTCACCTTGCCATTAAAGTAGAGAAGTATGCATTTGAGAATTTATATGACATTGTTCTTGTTGGTAGCGCTTAGTGCCTGCGCTAAAAGCGAAATTTCACCAAAAGATACAGTAAAAACCACTTTTTCGAACCCGGTTTGGAATGGTGCCGATCCATGGATGGTAAAGCAGGGCGACGACTATATTTATTGTTTTTCTGCTAAAAACGGGATTTCAGTTTCACGGTCGAAACTGCTTACTAAAAGAGCTGAAACCCACCAAATATGGCATGCGCCTGAAACCGGTTGGAACAAATCGTGTGTTTGGGCTCCTGAAATCCATTTTATCGGCGGGCACTGGTATGTGTATTACGCTGCGGGTGTGTCCGGTCCTCCGTATATTCACCAGCGAACCGGTGTATTGCGTTCTGAAAATGAAGATGTGTTCAGTAATTATGAAGACATGGGAATGCTAAATACAGGAGATGATCCCAACGATATTTCAAAAAATATTTGGGCCATCGACATGACTGTTTTGGAACATCGCGGAAAGCTGTACGCCGTTTGGTCGGGTTGGCTTGAGCAAAAAGATACGGACGCAACACCGCAGCATTTGTACATTCAGGAAATGGAAAATCCTTATACTTTGAAGGGAACACGTGTTTTGCTGTCGTCGCCCGAAGAAAGCTGGGAAACCGGAGGTCCGCTCAATCTGAATGAAGGCCCCGAAGTGTTGACGCACAACGATCAGGTTTTTATTGTTTATAGTTGTCGGGAGTCGTGGTTAAAAGAATACCGGCAGGGGATGTTACAGTTAAAAAGCCCGGAGGCTGATCCGCTTAACCCTGAAAACTGGATAAAAAAAGGGCCTGTGTTTGAAGGGAACAGTACGGTTTACGGTGTGGGACATGTGTCGTTTGTAAAATCCCCCGACAACAGTGAAGACTGGATCATTTATCATTCAAAAAAAGGTACAGAACCGGGCTGGAACCGCGATGTACGGATGCAGCCTTTTACCTGGAACACTGATGGTACGCCCAATTTTGGCGAAGCAGTAAAAGCAGGCAGGGAAATTCCCCGGCCTTCAGGTGAAGTGGAAATAGAACAGGCCATGCAAAATGAATAAACTGCTTATCCCTTTTAGTCAAGTAAAGATTTATCTTTGATACATGAACGAGATTGAGAAATATCCAAGAGATTTTCAGGAGTTTATCACGCAGTTCAAATGCGAGGCTGACTGTT